>NZ_BOLU01000017.1:0-55287 GCF_016861825.1 Lacticaseibacillus sp. 866-1
AACTGGGTCGGTCTGTTCGTGGTGCATCGATCACCAACTTCTCCGCTCAGTCAGTATTCGCAACGCTCCAAACGTTGCTTTCAGACCGGCCAGATGCGATTTCATGTCCCAAATACCGAGGTGAATAATCCAGGGCAAGGGCTTTGCCAGTGCGCGCAGTACCATGGATGGCCTCAGTAAGACTATCGGCGGCGCGTCTGATAAGCTCAAAGCCCTGGGCGGCAAACTCACCGGTATCGGTGCGGGTATGACGGCGGGCATCACTGTCCCCTTCCTAGGGGCTGTGAAGTCCACCGCACAATTTGAAGACAGCATGAACAAGGTGCGCGTCACCCTGTTAGGCGGTCAAAAAGAAACGGCAGCATTTAGGCAGACTTTTAGCGGGCTGCAAGATGATGCCTTGAAGCTGGCGGCAAAGTTCCCCGTGAATGCTCAGGAAGTCTCTGATTCTATGCTTGAATTAGCTAAATCAGGGCAGAGCGCGAATAACATCATGGATATGATGCCGGGTATTTTATCGGCTGCTTCAGCATCTGGCGAGGACGTAGCTACCACAAGCAATACGGTATCTGCTGCCCTGGCCGGTTTTGGTCTTCAGGCCAAGGATGCCGGGCGGGTTGCCGATGTGCTGACTAACTCAGCAAACGCAAGCAAGGCCGGTATCGCTGATATGGGCGAGGTGTTCAAATATGCGGCCCCTACTGCTCACACGTTAGGGATCAGCATGGAAGAACTTTCTGCCGCGTCTGGCCTCATGATGGATAAAGGGCTGGAAGCTAGTCAAGTTGGTACCACCCTAACGATGGCCTTCACCCGTATGGTTAAACCAACCAAACAGGCGCAGGAAGTCATGGATAAACTGGGCTTTAGCGCAGTGGATCAGAACGGCAAATTTAAGAGCCTCACAACCATCGTAGGCGAGCTTAACAAAGCGATGATCAATTACACGCCAGCACAGAAAACAGCCGCCCTGAGCACGATCATGGGCACTGAGGCGGGTTCTAAGTTCCTGATGCTGATGGATAGCGGGGCTGGCAAGATCGCGGCTAACACCAAAGCGATCAGCGAACGCGGCACCGCCGAAAAAACGGCTGCTGAGATGCAGAAATCGCTTAGCGCAAATATCGAAACGTTAGGCGGTTCATTCGATGCACTCACTAAGTCGATCATGAGCCAGAACACGCCGGCTATTACAGCCCTAACGCAAAAGATCACTGGCCTGGTTGATGGCTTCAACAACATGAGCGATAGTACTAAGGGCACGATCGCAACGATCGCGGCCATTGCTGCTGCTATCGGGCCAGTGCTGCTGGTGGTTGGCCCGCTAACGTCTGGCCTAGGTACAATGGGTACGGCTTTAGCCTGGCTGGTAACACCAGCGGGGCTAGTGGTCACGGCCTTGGCTGCCCTGGCTGCCGGTTTCGCCTATATGATGGCAACTAACAGTAAGTTCGCGTCATCAGTCAAGAGCGTGCTGGGATCGGCCCTAGATATCGCAAAAGGTCTCATAAGTTCATTACAGGCCGCTTTCACCGCCGCGCTGCCAACGATCCAGAGCGTGGTTTCGGGCATGGTCACGGGCGTTAGCAACGCATTTGCTGGGCTGAAAGGAATCTTTAGCGCTGCCTGGGAAATCGTGAAATCGTTCGTTAGCGGCTTCCTGGAAGGCTTTAAGGGTCTTAGCACCGGCATTGGTGGATCACTAAGCCAGATCATCCCCGCTATGGGCCTATTATCTGGGCCAATGGGTCTGGTGATCGGCCTGCTGAAGCAATTCGGCCCACAGATTGCCGCCGTGGCGACTAGTGTAGGGGCACAACTCATGCCGGTATTCAGCTCACTAGGCCAAGCCCTGGGCGAGATTGTCGGCGGTGTTATCCCGCCGCTGCTAGCCGCGTTGGCTTCTATCGGCCAGATTGTGCTTCAGGTGGCTACGCAAGCATTCGGCGCATTGCTGCCAATCTTGCCGCAGATCGCCGGCCTTCTAGGCCAGGTAGCGCCGTTGTTCACACAGCTAGGCCTCATCATTGCTACTGTGGTCTCACAAGTCGCGCCGTTGATCACTCAATTAGTTAGTGGGCTGTCCCCTGTTATCACCACGATCTTCGGGGTAATCAAGAATGTGATTCAAGCCCTAATGAACCTGGTCAGTGCAGTGCTGCCAGTCATAACCACGATTCTAACCACGATCATGAATTTGATCCAAACCCTGATCCCTATCGTGCTATCAATCGCCTCAGTCGTGGTCTCAATCGCAGTCCCGATTATCAGCGCAATTCAGCCAATCATTGCGCTACTTGGCACCATCCTGAGCGGTGTCGTCAATCTGATTGCTGGTGTCATCGCGACAGTAACGCCGGTCATTGCGTTTATCGCTGGTGTGATCAGCAGCATCATGAGCGTGATCTCACCGATTGCAGCGTTTATAGGCGGGGTGTTCTCTACAGCGGTCACATTGATCACTGGCGCATTTAATACGGCTGCCACGGTTATCGCTGGCTTTATCAATGGTGCTGGTCAAGTTATCGGCGGCATTGTCAAAGTCGTAACCACGGTAAGCGGGTCAATCGTCAAAGTCTTCAACTCACTGAGTTCAACTGTTAGCCGCATCTTTACTGGCATTGGTAGTGCAATCACCGCAGTCTTTAACGGAATCAAAGCCGCCTGGGGTGGCCTCACTGGTTTCGTTGGTGGCATCTTCAGCGGGATCAGTAAAGCGGTTGGCAAACTGGTCAGCTCAGTCAAGGGCCTGGTCAATGACGTGATCGGCGGCATCAATGGTGCTATCGGTCTGATCAATAAGATTCCTGGCGTTTCGATCGGTAAGATCCCCTACCTGGCGCGCGGTACCGATAACTTCCAGGGTGGTGCTGCCCGCATCAATGAGGGTGGCCGTGGCGAGATGGTTATCTTGCCGAATGGTTCGCAAGTGATTCCACACGATGTAAGCATGAAGGCTGCACGTGAATCAGCAGTGAACCAAACACGCAACTTCACCGATAGCCGTGATGCAATCACCTACAACTACGGTGATGTGGTTCTGAACCTATCGCCTCAGATGAACAGCGAGGCGGATGTAGAAAAGCTATCCACTCAATTAGCCTTCCTGGTTGATCGCAAGCGGCGCGCCTAGGCGTGCTGAAACCAGACAGAAAGGGGGCTAAAACGTGAACCAAAGTGAACATTTGAAATACTTTACCCGCCTTCCCGTAAAGCAACAGAAAGCCATCACCCTCATATTTGAGGGCACCATGAGCCTGAAGGATATCGCCAAAACTGTAAACGTCTCACGCACTACCCTATACAAGTGGTCTAAACGTGATGATTTTGATACGGCACAAGGCGAGTTTGCGGCTTATATGCTAGCGCAGAGTTCGTACCAGTCAGTGCGCACTCTAACTAAGTTGATGCACTCTAAATCTGAGATGATGCAGTTCAAAGCTGCGGCCTATGTACTTGATCATTCAGGACTAGGCCAACAAGCCACAACGAACACAACACCACCAGAGCTAGCAGCTATGGACTGGGCTGACCTGGTACGGGAAGCGGAAACACTAGAATAACAGAGGAGAGCAACGAAAATGGTTGATTACGAAAAGAAATACAAAGATCTATCTGAGAACATCAAAGCTTTAGGCCACGATGATGATGATCCGGTAATGCAGATGCTGGCTAAATCTGATCAGTATGATCCTGAGACTGATCCAGAGGCACAACACCGGGCTGCTATCGCCAGTGCGCAGACTGGGCAAAATGAGGCCGCTGTAAAGCGCCATATCTTGCAGATCAAGGATCCAATGCGCCGGCAGCAGGAAATCGCTAAGAACATTGACCTGTTCAAATAAGGGGGAAGCATCACATGGCTATTGAATATAAAGAGATTGATGACTGGTTTGATCAGCATTACAGCCAGATTCAAGGCGTCATCAAAGACCTATCCGATTGGCTGGACAAGCTAAATGATCAGTTGAATCAGGCTAAGTCATCAACAAGCGCAGATGCATATCTGCAACGGGCTAAGCTCACTGGTGATATCACCAACACTAAGAACGCCCTGGCTGCCGCTAAGCAGGAATATGAGACCATGAAGCAGAACGATGTTGATGAGGTCACAAGCCTGTTCTATAACGCGAATAATCAGCGTAGCGTCAAAGAACGCCAGTACGCACATGATCATTACACCGCACCAGCTAGCGAACTTGTAAAACAAGCCTATAAGCTAATGCGCGAGCGGTATCAGCATGAGGCAAATGATATTCGTCTACTGGCCGCAAAGGTGGATCAGCACGCAGATGAGATTAGCATGATCAACATGATTGACAAACCTAGACTTGCATTCAAGAACGATGATGCACTGAAACAAGACGTTATCGACTTGCTGAAATAGTCCAGTAACTGGAAGGGCACCCACAAAGGGTGTTCTTTTTCGCACTTTTCATGGATACGGTTCCCACCGTATTTAGGCGTTTCAACTTGTGGCGACTTTATGAGGAGATTGTTAGCCGTGAATAATCGAACGATTGAACGTTACTATTCAGTTGATTTAAGGCAGATCATGCACGAAAGGAATAAGCGAATGATGTTTCGATTCACGCTGCCTAACTCCCCTGATGGGTTTGCTGATCTGAACGCTAAGACAATCACGCTGCACCATGAGCAGCTACGGCTAGCCACAACCCGTTCTGGTTTCGGGGGACAGAATTATTTCTTTCGTTGCCCTGACTGCAATCGGCGTTGTCTATTGCTTTATCTCATTTCTGGCAGCTATCACTGCCGGCAATGCTTAGGGCTAGTTTACAAGTCGCAACAAGCCACTAAGACCGATTGGACGCGAGTATATAATCAAGCTGAAAAGTTGGCGCGGCGTATTGATCCCAGCTTTAGGTTCAAAGACTACATTTCAACCTTTGGCGTTATCTGGGCCATGTTTCCAACAAAACCAAAGAGAATGCACTGGGCTACGTATTATCGGCTGCGGGATCGATTTGTTTGCACGGTTGAAAAAGCGAACAAACTAAACGGCCTAGATATGATCCAAGCGTATAAGAATTTGTTATGAAGATTATAAAAAAAGAGGCGTCACCCACTGAGGGTGGCGCTGTTTATCTGCCCGCAAACTGTTAAATAGTTAGTGGTCATACGTTTGGTCATATCTGGTCATATATTTGGTCATATTCGTATGACCAGACAGATATTCTGACTTGCTAAAAGTAAAAGAAAACCGCGATTTATCAGGCTTTAAACGCCCTCATCAATCGCGGTAAATGTTCGCTTCTGGGTGGTCAGGGGATCGAACCCTGGACCCACGGATTAAGAGTCCGTTGCTCTGCCAGCTGAGCTAACCACCCATGAATCGCTGTCGTCATCACTTGACGACTTAAATATATTATCATGCAAGCCTTACTGGCGCAACACCTTTTGCCAAAAAAGTCCAAATAATGCGCGAAAGCCAGCGATAAATGCCCGCGCCCACATAAAAACGCCAGACATCTTTGCCTGACGTTTCGCATTCATTTAGTCGTTATGAACTTCGAAGAGCGGGTGGATCGACTGGTTCGTCGAGATCAGCTTGATAGCCTCGGCCAGCATCGGACCCACAGACAGGATCTTCATGTTCGGCAGGTGCTTTTCGGCCGGCAAATTAATGGTGTCGGTCAACACGATCTGCTTGAGATCCAGCTTGCTGAGCTTGGTGGCTGCGCCGCGCGAGAGCACCGCGTGCGTTGCGGCCGCGTAAACATCGAGGGCCCCTGCTTTACGCAGTGCCTCAGTCGCGTCGATCACGCGCTCGCCGGTGTCGATCATGTCATCGATGATGATGGTGTGCTGGCCGCGCACATGGCCGATGACCCCGACTTCGCCGTTATCCGTCCGCTTGTCGACGATGGCGATCGGCGTGTTGAGCAGCTCGGCCAGCGCGCGGGCGTGCTTCGTGCCGCTGTGGTCAGGCGCGACCACGACAACGTTTTCCGCACCAAGGTTCAAACCCTTGAAGTACTTAGCAAAAAGCGTCATGGCGCGCAGGTGGTCAACTGGCAGGTCGAAGAATCCCTGCAGCTGATCGGCGTGCAGGTCGATGGCAACGAAGCGGTCAATGCCGTCCATTGTCAAGAGGTTTGCCACCAGCTTAGCCGTGATCGGCTCGCGCGACCGCGCCTTGCGATCCGCGCGCGCATAGCCGTAGTATGGCACGACAACGTTAATCGCGTGTGCCGAAGCCCGGCGCAGTGCATCAACCATGATGAGCAGTTCCATCAGGTTCTCGTTGACCGGATCGGAAATCGGCTGGATCACGTAGACATCCGCCCCACGGACAGAATCGTCAAGGTCGATCGCGATTTCGCCGTCGGCAAAGTGCTTCACAGACGCAGGCGCCAGCGGCACCCCGAGTTCTTGAGAGATTTTTTGCGCCAGCGGCACATTGCCGTTGAGCGTGAACAGTTTGATTCCTGCCATGATTCGCTCCTTTATTTGCGTGCTTGTCGCCTTCGATTATACGCGAAATCCGCGGTTCTGGCTATTCTTAGGCCACGGGGTTTCAGAAAATCACTCGAGTAATGATGAAAACGCCTCAACCCCGGCGTTTACCCGGCCTTTTCGCCCGGCGCCGGCCTCACTGGTCTATAATGAAGGCAACGTGTTGAACGGAGGCGGTATCATGGTCGAGCGTTTGCTCTCTTTGAAAAATAGTGTCAACTTGCGCGAGCTCGGCGATTACCCGGCAGCGGACGGCAAGGTCATTGCCCCGCACAAACTGCTGCGCTCCGGCAGTCTGTCGGAGCTGACACCGGAAAATGCCGTCTGGCTGCGCAACTACGGGCTCAATGTCGTCGTCGACCTGCGTTCGGACAGCGAGGTCGCCATGAGCCCGGACGTGCTGGCACCGGGGGTCACATACAAGCACCTGTCCGTTTATCCCCTCGACAACAATGGTCTGGTCCAAAAAATCGGTCGGCACCTGCGCGCGCATTTTGATCACCGCATGGATCCGATGGCAGAAGTTTACCTGAAAATGCTCACGGATCCGCACGCCAACAACGTATACCGCGAACTGTTCAGCCTGCTGCTGGGCAATCCGGAGCCCGGCCGCTCAGTCCTGTTTCACTGTGCGGCGGGCAAGGACCGCACGGGCATCGGCGCGATGATGATCGAAGGCGCACTGGGTGTGCCTGAGGCCACCATCCGCGAGGACTACCTGCTGACTAACGCCGTGTTCTTCGCACCGACGGAAGAGGTCCAGGCAGCGCTGAAAACCGGCGCGAGTGCCCTGGTCGACCGGATGAATCAAAATGCCGCCGAAACTTCCTGCTATGTGGCCGTGAAAGATCTGATCGACAACGACTACGGCGACTGGCCGCATTACGTCATGCAGCAGCTGGGCTTTTCGGCGACAGACCTCAAAGATTTGCGCCGGCTGTATCTGACCGATTCGCATCAGTAGGCAAAACACCCCTATCTTCGTATAATGAAAGCGGTTCTAAGGCATCTACGCCGGCGCCGCTTTTTTTGGTGGAAAATCTGTATAGACCGGTTGACATTTTCTCCTGTACGTTCGATAATGGACTAGACCAAAACAAGGAGGAACAGACATGAAAGTTATTACTGTTAAAGATAAAAACGAGGGCGGCAAAAAGGCCTTCGAGCTGATTAAGCAAGGCATCGACAACGGTGCCAAGGTGCTGGGGCTGGCGACCGGCTCCACGCCGATCCCGCTGTACCAAGAAATGATCGCCAGCGACCTCGACTTTTCGAACATGACCTCTGTCAACCTCGACGAGTATGTGGGCCTGCCGGAAGACAACCCGCAAAGCTACCACCAGTTCATGAAGGACAACCTGTTCAATAAGAAGCGGTTCAAGCACTCCTATGTGCCAAATGGTAACGCGGCAGACATCGAGCAGGCAGCCAAGGACTACGACCAAATCATCGCGGACAACCCGATCGACATTCAGATCCTGGGTATCGGCCGCAACGGTCACATCGGCTTCAACGAGCCGGGCTCAAGCTTTGACTCCACCACGCACAAGGTGCAGCTGACCGAATCCACGATCGAAGCCAACAAGCGTTTCTTCGATGATGAAAAGGACGTGCCGCGGTACGCCATCTCCATGGGCATCGGCTCGATCATGAAGGGCAAGCAGATCATCCTGATGGCTTACGGCGAAAACAAGGCCGACGCCATCAAGGCCACGATCGAAGGCCCGGTCACCGACCACGTGCCGGCTTCCGTGCTGCAGAACCACAAGGACGCCATCATCATCATTGATGAAGCGGCCGCTTCCAAGCTCAGCAAGTAATTCCCGTTTGACGGCCGCGAGCACGAGCTCGCGGCCGTTTTTGTATGCAGCTATGGTAGAATAGCCCTATTAAGCTTGTTGGAGGATCACATGACCAAAGCAGTTTGTTTTTTTGATCTCGATGGCACGTTGCTGAACAAAGAAAAGCAGGTCCCTAAGGAAAACCTGGACGCAATCAAACGCATGCAAGCCAACGATGTCCTGCCGGTGATTTGCACCGGCCGCAACCGCTGGGAACTCGCCGATCTGGTCGCGCAAACCGGCGTTGACACCCTGATCTGCGGCAACGGCGCGGATGTCTTTTATAAGGGTCAGCACCTGTTCCAAAGCCCGATCGGCGCCCCGCAGCTCGCCCGGTTTGTCGCCCAAGCAGACAAAGACAACGTGGCAATCAGCTTTTATAACGACTTGCACGTCGCGGCCACACACCATGACGATAACATCGAAGGCAATTACAAGCTCGTACATCAAGCCAAGCCGCAGGTCGATCATGACTTCTACCGGCGCGAGCCGACGGTGATGATGTTGCTGTTCACCCCGAACACAGACGCAGGACGGGCAGTGGGTGCCCAGTACGTGGCCGCCTTTCCAGAACTGGCCTTTTTCCGCAATGGCCCCTTTGCGCTGGACGTAGTGAACGCCGGCATTAATAAGGCCACTGGTATCGATATTCTGACCGACCGGCCCGAATTTGCCCGCATCCCCACTTACGCGTTTGGCGACGGCAACAACGACATCCCGATGCTTAAGCGCGCCACTGTAGGTGTCGCAATGGGCAACGCGCTGCCACAAGTGGCGGCCATTGCCGACTACCAAACGACCGACTATCAAAAAGGCGGAATCGTCGACGCCTTGACCCACTTCAACCTGATCTAACATCACCCGGGAAATAATTGAACTTAGCGGTCCGCGTCACTGGCGCGGACTTTTTCTTGCCTCACTTGACGACAGTAAAATAACACGGTCAGCAGAATCGGTGCTGACCGCTTTGGAGAAAACACCGGATCCACACCGCCCAGACGATACCCTCACTCCGTTGGCCTAAATCCGAGACGATTCAACTAGAAAGTCGCTCTTTGCCCGCCATTAGGAAACTTATTTTCGACTGCCGTGTATTCAGCGTTGACTTTGCAAACGTGTGTTCGTATACTTGGTGTCAGTGAGAGAAGTAGCACCGACTTTGTGAAATTTACGTCTGTGAGTGGCCAAGTAAAAATATTTTTTTCGTGGCTGGTCAGAGCGTACCATGATATGCTTTCATCCTTGTTTCAATGCTGGTTCGCCGATTTTGGGACTTGACAGCCTGCCCCTTACGGCCACGCCAAATTGGACGCTTGTGAAAGTTGGTTCACGAAATTTCACGAACTAATTTTACCTGGCCGGCGGCCCTTACTCTGCTATAATTAATGTCACAGCGATTACCTGTTTGCACATTCCGGAAGGCAGGCCATCGGCTCGATCTGGAATTTGGAGGAAATGGCAATGTTGGATCAATCTGTTGTTAAACCGATCGTCGCGCTTGACGATCACAGGTACATCGCAATCATCCCAGACGCCGAATACAATCTCGAGGTGTGGGAGAAAAAGAACGGCCGGTCGCACCGGATGGGCCGGATGGACTACAAATTTCACCGTGACACGTTTGCCGGTTTCATCTACCGACTGATGCCGTCGGTTAATTTGGTCCAGATCCACGACCTGCAAAAGCAGATCAATCCCTACTTTGATTTAGAAGTTTAACTTGCGGAGGCGGCTTATGGATGCATTGGTAACCAAATTACTAATCATGGGGATCGTGGCGCTAGTGGCAACGCTCTGCCTGATCTTCGCAGAATGGCGGACGAAACAGCTCTCCTGGCGTGCGACTGGCCCGAAAGGCATCGTTGCAGTCATTGTTACCGGCGTCATCATTAGCCTGCTGACGGTACGTTAGAGGCCGTCTCTTGCTTGCTTAAAAATGACTAGACCCAGTGCCGGGTGATGCGGATCGCCGCGGTGCTGGGTTTTCTTTTTGGCCAATCACCAGGCCTGACGCCTATCTTGTGGGTGCTTTGCAAACGGCCACCCACATCTGGCCCATTTTGAGCTGTTAAGCCGGCTGATTTCGCGTATAATGTAAAACGTTATTGTTTTGACACTACTGGTCACAGAAAGAAGCAGACGCATGATCTATATCCTCGGAAGTATCGGTGCGGGTAAAACCTCCCTCACAAAAATCCTGTCACAGGATCTCAATTCCTCGGCCTTTTATGAGGACGTCGAAGGCAACGGCATGATCGCCAACATGTTGCAGAAGTTCTACTCCGCCGGCGAAGATAGTCGCAAAACCACTGGCACCATTTTGCAGATTGCCTTTCTGACGTTCCGTTATCAGCAGCTCAAGAAAGCCATCCTGCAAGAAAACGCCGTGATGGACTCCTCACTGGAATCCGATTTCGTCATGGCCAGCCAGCTGCACAAACACGGCGAGATCGATGACATCGACTTCAACGTCTACGTCACTTTGTCCCAGGAAATGCAGGCCAACGTCAACGGCAGTCCCTGGAATGGCATGCCCGACCTGGCTGTCTACCTGAAGATCGACCCGGAGCATGAGATTGACGAGATCCAGGGCCGTGGCCGCGAAATGGAAGACATTCGCCAAAAGCCGGAACTGATTGACTACTACCACCGCGTCAACCAAGCCTACCGCGACTGGTCCAAGGGTTACACCCGCTCCACGCTGCTGACCATTGACCGCGACAAGTACGATTTTGTCAACGATCATGACGATCGCAACGCCGTGCTGGACCAAATTGAAAGCAAGCTGGTCGAACTGGGCAAGCTCCCACCGGCCGAATACAAGCAGATTCAGCAAAAGCGTGCCTAACGTGCGCTGCCCGAAACGCAAACCGGCACTGACCGCAATGGTCAGTGCCGGTTTTTCGTTAGGCGCCAGGCGCCACTTTCGCGATTCGGCCTTGCTCGACATAAACGGACAGGATTGCCACATCGGCGGGGTTAACCCCGCTGATGCGGCTGGCCTGAGCCAGCGTCTGCGGCTGGATCTTGGTTAGCTTCTGCCGCGCCTCGGTGGCCAGTCCGTTGATGGCACTGTAGTCGATCCGCTCCGGGATCTTCTTGGCTTCCATCCGCTCTAACTTGGCGATGCTTTGGTTTTCCTTTTCGATGTAGCCGGCGTACTTCAGGGAGATTTCCACTTCCTCAGTAATGTAGTGATCCAGCGGCATTTCCCGGGGAATAAATTGCATCAAGTCCTGATAGGACACTTCCGGCCGCCGCAGGAAGTCGCTCGCCAGCACACCGTCCTTCAAAGGCGCGGCATTGATGCTGGCTAGCCAGTCGTTGACCTGGCTCGGCTTAAGGCGAGTCGTCTCGAGGCGCTTGATCTCCTCCTCGATCGCCGCCTTCTTAGCCTGGAACTTGGCGTAGCGAGCGTCAGAGATGAGACCCAGTTGGTGCCCCATTTCGGTCAGGCGCAGATCTGCGTTATCGTGGCGCAGAATCAGGCGGTACTCGGCGCGGCTTGTCAGCAGCCGATACGGCTCATTGGTGCCCTTGGTGACCAAGTCGTCGATCATCACCCCGATATAGGCGTCGGAGCGCTTCAGGGTGAAGCCAGGCTTGTCCTGGGCGCGCAAAGCGGCATTGATGCCCGCCATGATGCCCTGACCGGCTGCCTCTTCGTAGCCGCTGGTGCCGTTCATCTGGCCGGCGGTGAAGAGATTCTTGACGATTTTCGTCTCCATGGTTGCGGTCAGCTGCCACGGCTCGATCACGTCGTACTCGATGGCGTAACCGGGGCGCATCAGTTCGGCGTGCTGCAGGCCGGCGACGGAATGCAGCATTTTCAGCTGGATCTCTTCGGGCATGGACGTCGAAAAGTCACCGACGTAATATTCCTCGGTGTCGCGGCCCTCGGGCTCCAGGAACAGCTGGTGGCGCGGCTTATCGGCAAAGCGCACGACCTTGTCCTCGATGGACGGGCAGTAGCGCGGACCGACGCCCTTGATCACGCCGGAGAACATCGGCGCGCGGTCGAGGTTCGCGCGAATGATCGTGTGCGTCGTCTCGTTGGTGTAAGTCATCCAGCAAGACATCTGGTCCTTCAGATACACAGAATCCGGCGTTTCGTAGGAAAAAGCGTGCGGCGTGGTGTCGCCCGGCTGCTCCTCGGTTTGAGAAAAGTCGATCGAGTTGCCATCCACGCGCGGCGGCGTGCCGGTCTTGAAGCGGCGCAGCTTGAAGCCCTGGCGCTCCAGGTCTTCCGACAACTTGATGGAAGGCAGCGAGTTGTTCGGCCCTGACGAGTACATCAGCTCGCCGATGATGATCTTGCCGCGGGAAGACGTGCCGGCAGTCAGCACGACGCTCTTAGCGCGGTAACGCGCACCGGTGGCCGCAACGACACCCACGCAGGTGCCATCTTCGACCAACAGGCGCTCAACCAGTCCCTGACGCAGGTCGAGGTTGTCCTCTTTTTCAATCGTGTCCTTCATTGAGCGGTGGTAGGCAGCCTTGTCTGCCTGCGCTCGCAGCGCCCGAACGGCCGGACCCTTGCCAGTGTTCAGCATCCGCATCTGGACGTAGGTCTTGTCGATGTTGCGGCCCATTTCGCCGCCCAGCGCGTCGATTTCGCGCACCACGACACCCTTGGCCGGCCCGCCGACCGAGGGGTTGCACGGCATGAAGGCGAGCATTTCCAGGCTGATGGTGATCAGCAGCGTCTTTTGCCCCATCCGCGCGGCGGCTAACGCGGCCTCGCAGCCGGCATGCCCGGCGCCGACGACCACGACGTCGTAGGTGCCGGCCTCGTATTCACGTACTTTTGGATCTGCAGTCATAGTTGTGCCCCTTTTTAATTGAAAATTGCGTTCCTCGGTTACTTGCCAAGGCAGAATTGCGAAAACAGCTGGGTGATCAGCTCGTCCGGAGCGGCATCCCCAGTGATTTCACCGAGCTTGTCCCAGGCGGCGGTCATGTCGATCTGAACCAGATCGATCGGCATCCCCGCATCGATCCCGGCCAGCACACTTTTGAGGCTGGCCTTGGCCTGGCGCAGCAACCCGCTCTGCCGGGCGTTGGTGACCATCACGGTGCTTTGGCTGTTTTCAATGCCGCCGAAGAACAGGTTCTTGATCTGCTTGTCCAGTGCGTCCACCCCAGACACGTCCAGCATGCTGGTGCGGATGAGTTGCGCTTCCGGCACCAGGTTGGCCAGCTCCGCCATGTCGAGCTGTTGCGGCAGGTCCTGCTTGTTGAGCACGACAATGCGCTTTTTATCCTTGGTCAGGGTGATCAGCTCGCGGTCCTCAGCGGTCAGCGGCTGGCTGGCGTCCAGCACCAGCAGCACCAGGTCGGCCTGGGTGATCGCCTTGCGCGAGCGTTCAACGCCGATTTTTTCGACCTTGTCCTCAGTCTTGCGAATGCCGGCGGTGTCGACCAGCTCCAGCGGCACGCCGCGCACGTTGACGTACTCTTCCAACACGTCGCGCGTGGTCCCTGGCACGTCGGTGACGATGGCTTTATCCTCCTGCAGCATGTGGTTCAGCAGCGAGGATTTACCGACATTGGGCCTGCCGACGATGGCCGTCGCCAGGCCGTCGCGCAGCACCTTGCCCTGGTTGGCCGTCTGCAGCAGTTCATCGACGCGGCCGAGTACCAACTCCGCCTTTTCGCGAAGCATTTTGGTGGTCATCTCGTCGGTGTCGTACTCCGGATAATCGATGTTGACCTCAACTTGGGCGAGCACCTCGAGAATCTCCTGGCGCAAGTTGGTGATCAGCTTGCGCAGGTCACCGTCCAGCTGATCGACCGCCACCTGCATGGCCCGGTCCGTTTTGGCGCGGATCAGATCCATGACGGACTCAGCCTCGGTCAGATCAACTCGCCCGTTCAAAAAGGCGCGCTTGGTGAACTCGCCTGGCTCGGCCATGCGGGCGCCGGCGCCCAGCACCAGCTGCAGCACACGGTTAGTGCCGACGATGCCGCCGTGACAGTTGATCTCGACGATGTCCTCGCAGGTATAAGTGCGCGGCGCACGCATCACCGAAGCCATCACTTCATCGACCACCTCACCGGAATCCGGGTCGATGATGTGCCCGTAATTAATGGTGTTGGTCGCGACCTTCGTCAGGTCCTTGCCCTTGAAGAGCTTGTTGGCGGTCTGAACCGCCGTCTCGCCTGACAGGCGCACGATGGAAATCGCCCCTTCGCCAGGCGGTGTTGAAATGGCCGCGATTGTATCGTATTCAGTGACTGTTTGTGCCACGTTAATCGTCCTTTCCTAATCAGGCTCCGGCTTGGCAACGCCCGAGCATCTAGCTACGCCTAACGCCTCGCCGCCAAAACCCAGCGGCAACGCGTCAGGCTAGGCTAGCTGTCGGGCTAAAACCGCCAGCCTGCGCACCTTGACTTAATCGGGCTCCGAGTTCGCAACGCCCGAGCGCTCAGCTACGCCTGAAGGCTCGCCGCCAAAAATCGGCGGCAAACCTTCAAGCTAGGCTGATCGTCGGACTAAGACCGCGAACTCTGCGCACCTTGCACATAAAAAAAGTGCGTCGCCACACTGGTCCCCGGTCTGGGGATCAGTATGGACAAAGCACTTTGACTACTTTATCGCTTATTGAATTGCCTGTATCATACAAAATTGCGGGTGATCTGTCAAAACGTTGGGCGTTTGGGCGTGATCACGACGTAGCGCCGCGGGTCAAGGCCCTCGGAATGGGTGTCAACGTATTCGTTGTCCGCCAAGGTCTGGTGAATCGCCTTGCGTTCAAACGACGGCATCGGATCGAGGTAAATCGCGGTGCCGCGCGCGATTACTTCGCGCGCGGATTTTTCGGCCAGCCGGCGCACTGCGGCGTCGCGGCGTTCACGGTAGTCGCCCACGTTGAGCATGATGGTCCATTTACTTTTACCATAGTGGTTGAACTCGGTTTGGGCCAGGTACTGAATCGCGTTGATGATCTTGCCGTGCTTGCCGATGAGCAGCGCGTCTTTCGGCGTCGTCATCGCATACCAGACGGTGTCACCGCGGCGCTCGCTGTCGATCGTTGTGGGAATCTGCAGCTGGGTGGTGATGTCTTCCAAATAGCTCTGCACCAGCGCAATGGCCGTCTGGTCGTCGCGCACCGGCTGATCGCGGCGCAGGACCTCGGGCAGCTTAGGCTTTGGTAGTGGTGGCCGGTGGTGCGTTTTTGGTTTTGGTTCCGGTTTAGGCGTGGGGCTGGGCTCCGGGTTGATCTGCAGGTTCACGATCGCCGGCTTTTTGCCGATGCCTAAGACGCCCTTTTTGCCTTCTTGCACGACCTCAACAGACACGGCGGCGCGCTCCTGCTTCATTGCTTTCAGACCGGCGTCGATCGCTTTTTGGATCGTGGCTCCTTGGAAAGTGGGCATGATTACCTCCCGATTACTTCTTCAGTGCGCGCTTGTAGGCCTTGCGAACGGCTCTTTCGTGTTCTTTCTCGGCCCGGGCTTTTTCTTCCCGCTCCTTCTTCATCTTGAAGGGGTTTTGAAGCAGGAAGGTCTGAGCCAGTGAAAAGGCGTTGGTGACAACCCAGTAAATCGACAGGGCACTTGGGAAGCTGAACGCCACGACCAAAATCATCAGCGGCGATACCGCGGCCATGATCCAGTTCGTTGAAGTCCGCGTCGGCTGGGCCAGCGTGGAAACGACAGATGTGGCCAGGGTGAACAGCGCAGCCAGGATTGGCATGATGAAGTACGGATCAGGCTTGCCCAGGTTCATCCACAGGAACTGGCCGACTTTCAGGGCCGGGGTGCGGTAAATCGCCTGGTACAGGGCCAGCAGGAACGGCATTTGAACCAGCAGCGGCAGGCAGCCCATGACCGGGTTGACGCCCGCTTCGGCTTGCAGCTTCTGCGTTTCTTCGCGGAGCTTCTGCTGGGTCTCAGTGTCCTTGGAGCTGTATTTCTTCTGCAGTTCCTTGAGCTGCGGCGCGATGGCCTGCGTCTTGCTCATGCTCTTGATCTGGTAGTAACTCAGCGGGAAGATCAGCACCCGGATAATCAGGGTGAAGAGGATGATGCCGACCCCGACGTTGCCGCCGGAGATCTTCGCCAGCCACAAAACAAACTGCGCCGCGTTGTAAATGACGTAGCGGTCCCACGGGTTCGTCGATGCTTTAGTGACGGTCGACGTCCCGCAAGCGCTTAAAACTAGTACCAACGTAATAATGCCAAGACTCAGTAGGAGCCGTTTGGTCGATTTTTTCACGAATAAGTCCTCCAACACAAAACCGTATTCTAGATTGTTGTAACGTCTGACTCAGCGAGCAGGCCAGCCAGCTTCATGACATGGACCAGATTCTTCTTGGTTCCGGCCATATCGAGCTGGTTGGCGCTGCGCCGCGCGATCACGAGAAAATCCGCCTGTGGGTCGATGTCGGGCTTGAGCTCAAGCAGGCTCTGGCGGATGTAACGCTTGATCTGGTTACGCATCACCGCGGTGTGGCCGACTTTCTTGCCGACGCTGATGCCGACGCGAAAATGCTTCTGGTCACGCTTAAGCGTGTAGATCACAAAATTGCGGTTCGCGACTGATGCGCCGTTTTCAAACACGTCTTGAAATTCTGATTCCTTTTTAATGCGGTATGACTTTCGCAAAGCGCTCCCTCACAATCTGCTTACTAGTATACAAGACCAAGCCGCGCCACGCACGGGTTTTTCTGGGGGTGGGGCGGAATCTAACTATAAAAGGCGCGCGGCAGCTAATCGGGCTTTGCAGTCGCAACGCAGGAGTGGCTAGCTACGCTTAGGGCCTCGCCGCCAAAGAGCGACGGCAATGCCCTAAGCTATGATCAGACTGTAGCCGTTCACGGCGTACAGTCTGACATGCGTAGCGGCTACCCATCTCGCTAAGAACGCGAAACCGAAGCACCTTGTTATAATCGGGCTCCGGCTTCGCAACGCGGGAGTGGCTAGCTACGCCCAGGGCCTCGCCGCCAAAGCCCAGCGGCAATGCCCTGGGCTAGGCTACCCATCCCGCTAAAACCGCGAAACCGGAGCACCTTACAAAAAAAACCACCGACAGCGGTCAGTGGTTGGTTAGGCAGATAATACTTTACGTCCCTTAGCGCGGCGACGTGCTAACACTTTGCGGCCGTTCTTTGTGCTCATCCGCTTCATGAAGCCGTGTACGCGTTCGCGGTGACGCTTCTTCGGTTGGAAAGTCCGTTTGGTGGTCATAGGAACACCTCCTGTTATAGTTTGCTTTTTTATGCGTATTGCTACGCCGATTAACTGATTGTCAGTAAACAACTTTTCATTATACGGACTGCCCCGCATCACGTCAAGGATTCCATGAAAAAAATCGCCGCGTGAATTGTCCACAAATTGGCCACTTTGCGCACAAAACTGTGGACAACCTGTCGGCCAATTTTGGCCCAAATGCGATTATCCCCAGGCTAATGACCGGCTTATCTGCAAAATCACAGCCTGTCGAGAAACTTATCCACAGGCGGTTCGCAACCTGTTTAAAACTTGTGAAACACGCACCACGTCAGGCCCCACGTTTCACATTTCCGTGTGCATAACTTGCTTAAACGCTGATTTTTCGCGGTTTATTCACGTGTTGGGGACAAGGTTTTCCCGGCGCTGGGGAAAATTGCTTTACGTGGACGGTCAACATGTGGAAAACTTCTGATTCTGTGGAAAACTCTCCAGGGCAATGCTAAACTGAAAAGTGCGATGTCGCGAATCGATCATCCCCGGGGTAATCAGTTGGCGGCTTGATTTCGACTACATTTTTTCGGTTGCGGAGGGGCAATACGTGCCAAATATCGATGAGTTATGGGCATATTTAGAAGAGAAATTCCGGGCAGAAATGACCCCGGTCAGCTTTAATACCTGGGTCGGGGCGGTCAAACCGCTGACTTTGACCCAAACGACGATCACCGTGGGAGTGCCGTCGCAGCTGCACAAAACCTACTGGGAACAGAACTTAGTGACGAAGGTCGTCGAATGGTGTTACGAGTTCGGCAACCTAGAGATTTCGCCGGTCGTCAAGATCATGGGCGATGACTCGAGCGCCTCGAGCACCCAAGCAGCCGGGGCGCAGCCTGCCCAAGCGCAGCCCAACGCACCGATCCCGACCTACAAGGAGACGTCTCACCTCAATAGTAAGTACACCTTCGAGACCTTCGTCACCGGCAAGGGTAACCAGATGGCCCACGCCGCGGCGCTGGTCGTTTCCGAAGAACCCGGTGTGCTCTACAACCCGCTATTTTTGTACGGCGGAGTGGGGCTGGGCAAGACTCACCTGATGCAGGCAATCGGCCACCAGCTGCTGGAGTATAACCCGCAGGCCAACGTGAAGTATGTAACCTCCGAGGCGTTTGCCAACGACTTCATCAACTCCATCCAGACCAAGAAGCAGGAGGAGTTCCGGCAGGAGTACCGCAATGTTGACCTGCTGCTCGTCGATGATATTCAGTTCTTCGGCGACAAGGAAGCCACCCAGGAAGAGTTCTTCCACACGTTCAACGCTTTATATGAAAACAAAAAGCAGATCGTTCTGACCTCCGACCGCCTGCCCAACGAGATTCCAAAGCTCCAGGAGCGGTTGGTTTCTCGCTTCAAGTGGGGCCTGTCCGTCGATGTGACGCCGCCGGATCTGGAAACCCGGATCGCCATTTTGCGCAACAAGGCGAATGCCGAACACCTCGTCATCCCCGATGATACATTGTCTTACATCGCCGGGCAGATCGATTCCAACGTCCGCGAGCTGGAAGGCGCGCTGGTGCGGGTTCAGGCTTACGCCACCATGGCGCACGAGGACATCACCACCAGCATGGCGGCCGAGGCGCTCAAGAGCTTGAAGCTGTCGGGCAAGGATTCCGAGCTGTCGATTGCCAAAATTCAGGATATCGTCGCCAAATATTACCAAGTCTCCGTTAGCGATCTGAAGGGCAAAAAGCGCGTCAAGCAAATCGTCATGCCGCGGCAAATCGCGATGTACCTGGCCCGCGAAATGACGGACAGCAGTCTGCCGAAAATCGGGCAGGAGTTTGGCGGCAAGGATCACACGACCGTCATTCACGCCCACGAGAAAATCGAGCAGGCCATCAACGATGATTCAACGCTGAAGGATCAGGTCATTGAATTAAAGAACCGGCTGCGCAACCGCGGTTAGGGCTTGTGGAAAACTCTCGGGAAGCACACCGACTTTTGCGCCGAGTTATCCACAGGTGGAAAACTTATCTGTTCGGGTTTCTCAGCATTTTCCCCAAGGTCCACAGCCTCTACTACTATTACTTAAAAAGCGTATTATATAGATAACGCTACGCTTGGGAGGACAGAAAAATGAAATTCACGATCACACGTGCCACGTTCATCAAATCGCTGAATGATGTGTCCAGGGCTATTACCAGCAAGACCACCATTCCAATTCTGACGAACCTGAAGATGGACTTGACTGACAATGCCTTAGTCCTGACCGGCAGTGATGCCGACATCTCCATCGAAAGTAAAATCGACGCCACTAGTGAGCAAAACGACTTGCAGATCGAAGACCCTGGCAGCATTACCGTGCCTGCGCGCTTTTTCACCGAAATCGTTAAGCGTCTGCCGGAAAAAACGATGACCGTGGACGTTCAGGACAACTACCAGACCGTCATCACCAGCGGCAAGTCTGAATTTAAGATCAACGGCTTGGACGCGAACAACTACCCACGCCTGCCGGAAGTATCCGGTGAAGACGCCTTGACCGTGCCGGCCGACGTGCTACGGCAGCTGATCGCCCAAACCGTCATCGCCGTGTCCACGCAGGAAAGCCGGCCCATTCTCACCGGCGTCCACATTCAAATTGAAAAAGGCAAGCTGATTGCCGTGGCGACTGATTCTCATCGCCTGGCGCAGCGCACCCTGGACCTGCCGAGCGCTGGGGATGCCAGCTACGACGTGATTATCCCAGGCAAGAGCCTGACCGAACTTGGCCGGACACTGACTGATGACATCGACAACGTGGAGATTCGTTTTGCGTCAAATCAGGTCCTGTTCATCGCCGGCAACACATTGTTCTATTCCCGGCTGCTGGAAGGCAACTACCCAGACACCAGCCGCCTAATCCCAACCACCAGCACCACGACCATCGAGTTCGATGCGCCAACCCTGCTGTCCGCTATCGGCCGGGCCAGTCTTTTGTCGCACGAAAGCTCCAACAACGTCGTGCGCCTGGACCTGAACACTGCCAAGCAAACCGCGACCATCTACGGCAACTCGCCTGACGTCGGGAATGTCGAAGAAGCGCTCCAGTTCCAGAAGCTGGAAGGCGACGACCTGGAGATTTCCTTCAATCCGGACTACATGAAGGATGCGCTGCAAGGCGTCGGTGCGACCTCGATTGTGCTGGCCTTCACCGCGCCGCTGCGCCCATTCACCCTGGTGCCGACTGAAGACAAAGAACACTTTGTCCAGCTGATCACGCCAGTGCGGACGTTCTAACTGAAATCACCTATTTGCCCCTGCAGCCGATCCTGCAGGGGCTTTTCGTTTGCGTAATCTACGGCTAGAAAGGGGGCCGCAAGATGCGCAAGTGGTGGTTTGCGTTGGCGGTAGTCGTCGGTTTGTGGTGGGGCGGGGGCCAGCGAGTGGAAGCGGCACTGCCGTATCAGGATCTGTTGTTTGAGAATGTAACTTGGTCGCCGGGACAAACTCAGAAAGGAATATTATTTGCACCACCTACTGAATTGTGGGTCAAGGTTGACACGACACTGCCGGTCTATTTTTTCGGAACGGACAATCTTCGCTACGGTACGACAGCTGGATATACAGTGCATGTTAAACGGACTGATAACGACGAGAATGATCCGTCAGTTAAGGATGAGATATCAGGACCAAGGCCTGATTCAGCAATTCTTATCGATGTTAAAACGCTTGGCATCCAGAAGTACGATATCAGTCTTAGCTTCAATGGTGCCATTCTACCAAATCTTACAATGAAACTGATCTTGCACGTCGTGTCTGCACTTCCGCCTAATTTAAAACTGAACGCAGATGACTCACAAATATTTGACTTTGTCCCACTCCAGTTATTTCCGGTTGATGAATATGGGCATAAGTATATTGTGCAAATGTATAACGCGAAGGAAGCAAATCGCGTGGAGCCTCAATACGTTCAGCCAATAGTGACGCAGTCTGGTCGTCAACCCTCGCTGGAAAACAAATCGGTAGCTGTTTATATCAATTACGACTCTGGACCAGGCGTCGCAGGCGGTGTAAGGAGGCAGATTGGAACCTATACAATCGTCCATAAACCTGGCCCAATTACTGTGAATCAACAGGGGTCAGCGAGAGTCAAATTGCCCGTGATTATTCCACCAACCGCGTCGACGTACGTTCAATTCAGGTGGTTGAACCCAGCTAATGAGGCCACAGTATTACCGATTGAAGCAGACGGGACTGTTCAGTTTCAGGATTTGAAACCATCCAGTTTCCCCATGAAATGGCAGATCCAATATAAAAATAGCCCGTTCGCTTCTGTCTCAGATAATGTCTTGCCTAGCAACTTATTCGAGTACGCAGGTGTTCAAGGAAAATTTATTACCTCACAGAATTTAGACTTACCTGCCATCCCACTCCCGCCGCTGTTCTCTGGCACTTATACCCTCTCTCAAATCGCCAATGGCCCGATCGCGGTCGCCCCTGCCTGGCAGCAGTTGGACATCAGCGCAACCGGCCCATGGACACTGCAAATGAGCATCAAGGCGCCGCCAGCTCTGCCGATGCGATTAAGGTTAGGCGTGCAAGACACGGGGACGGGTGAGGCACCAATCGCGATTACTGGCACAGACAGTCAAGCCTTGTCCCTGGCTGAAAGCCGGCTGATGATTCCGAAAATGCGGCTACTTTCACCTGGTGAATATGCGGCAGATATTACCTTTAACCTAATTCGAGGGCCGACGCCCTAAAAAGGTGGCCATTTTCGCCGTAAAACGCGAGAATGGCCATTTTTCGCGTTTTGACCGTTTTGGTCATATTTGTGACCCCTTGACCAGCGTTGATTAAATCCGCCGCAGAACCGCTTAAAACGCCAAATTGGATTGAAGCCAATGCATTATTACGGTATAATATATAGGTAGTAAATTCGCTTATTGCGATAATCCTAACGTCAAAGGAGTGGCAGCATGACGACTGTGACGATCACAACCGCCTTCATCACACTGGGGCAGCTTTTAAAAGATGCCGGTGTCGTGGATAGCGGCGGTGCGGCAAAGTATTTTCTGAAAGAAAATGCGGTGCTGGTCAATGACCAGCCTGAAGACCGGCGCGGGCGCAAGCTTGAAGCCGGCGATACCGTGATTTTGCCGGATCAAACCAGCTTCACCGTGGCGCGCGCGTGAAGCTCGAACACCTAACGCTGCATAATTATCGCAATTATGCGGATGTCGATACCGATTTTTCGCCGCAGATCAACGTGCTGATTGGCGAAAACGCGCAAGGCAAAACCAACTTGCTCGAGGCGGTGTACGTGTTGGCGTTAGCACGGAGCCACCGCACCAATAATGACCGCGAACTGATTCGCTTCGGCGAGGACTTTGCCCGCGTGAATGGGCGCATCGGTCGCAGTAGTGGGCCAATGCAGCTCGAGCTGGTGATCTCGACGCAGGGTAAGCGCGCGCGGGTCAACCAGATTGAGCAACCAAAGCTTTCTCAGTACCTTGGCAAGTTCAACGTCGTGCTGTTTGCGCCGGAAGACCTTGCCATCGTTAAAGGAAGTCCGGCCAATCGCCGCCGCTTCATCAATATGGAATTCGGGCAGATGAGTCCTAAGTACCTGTACAATCTCACCCAGTACCGCACCATGTTGAAGCAGCGCAACGCCTACCTCAAGCAGCTGAAGTATCACCAGGCCAAAGACCTGGTGTACCTATCCGTTTTGTCGGATCAGCTGGCGGCGTACGGCGCTGAGCTGACTGCCGCGCGCGAGCAGTTGCTGCACCAAATGGCGGACTTTGCCGAAGTGATTCATAGCGGCATCACCAAGGGCCAGGAGAAGCTGACGTTCGAGTACCGGACGCAGGTGCCGTCAAGTGCCCGGGGGGATGTTCAAACGGCGTACACGGCGCTTCAGGACCTTTACAGCGAGCACCAAAGTCGAGAGATCGACCAAGGCACTTCGCTGGTCGGCGCCCACCGCGATGACGTCGCGTTCATTGTGAACGGCAAGGACGTGGCCAATTTTGGCAGTCAGGGTCAGCAGCGCACCACCGCGCTGGCCGTGAAGCTCGCCGAAATCGACCTGATGAAGGCTCAAACCGGGGAGTACCCGGTGCTGCTGCTTGACGATGTGCTGTCCGAACTGGATGACACGCGCCAGACTCATTTACTTAAGGCCATCCAAAACAAGGTGCAGACTTTTCTCACTACCACTAGTCTGGATGGTATTGCCCAGGAAATAATTGAGACCCCGGCCGTGTACCACGTGCAAAATGGGGTCCTGACCGCAGACTCTGCGGAAGCGTAAGGAGGAGCATGAATGGCAGAAGATAAAGAAACCAAAGAAGAGCTCGTCAAGGAGAAAGAGGAAAAAGCGGCGGAGTATGATGCCAGCCAGATCCAAGTCCTTGAAGGCCTCGAAGCGGTCCGCAAGCGGCCAGGGATGTACATTGGCACGACCTCGAGTCAAGGCCTGCACCACCTGGTGTGGGAAATTATCGACAACGGGATCGACGAAGCCCTTGCCGGGTTTGCGAGCGAGATCGATGTCGTCGTTGAACCCGACAATTCCATCACCGTCACCGATGACGGCCGTGGCATTCCAGTCGACATTCAAAAGAAAACCGGTCGACCAGCGCTGGAGACCGTTTACACCATCCTGCACGCCGGCGGTAAGTTTGGCGGCGGCGGATACAAGGTGTCCGGCGGCCTGCACGGGGTTGGCGCGTCTGTCGTCAACGCCCTGTCGACCGAGCTGGACGTCGTGGTCACTCGCGGCGGCAAGCGCTACTACATCGACTTCACTCGCGGCAAAGTGAAGACTCCAATGAAAATTATTGGGGATGCGCCGGAGCACGAACACGGCACCAAGGTTCATTTTGTGCCGGATCCGGATATTTTCACCGAGACCACGACCTACGACGACAAAATTCTGGTGCAGCGGATTCGTGAGCTGGCCTTCCTGAACAAGGGCCTGCAGCTGAACTTTACCGACAAGCGCAAGGACACCGCCGAAAAGCTGTCGTTCAAGGCGGAAGGCGGCATTCGTGAGTACGTTGAATTCCTTGATAAGGGGAAGGACAACCTGCTGGAAGAGCCGATTTACGTCGAAGGCCAGTACAAGGGCATCACAGTTGAAGTCGCGCTGCAGTACGCGACCAACGGTTATGCCACCAACCTCCTGACCTTCGCCAACAACATTCACACCATCGAAGGCGGGACCCATGAAACTGGGTTCAAGGCTGCCCTGACGCGCGTGATCAATGACTACGCCCACAAGTCCGGCGCCTTGAAGGAAAATGACGAGCCGCTGTCTGGCGAAGACGTGCGTGAAGGCATGACAGCCGTGGTTTCCGTCAAGCACCCAGATCCGCAGTTTGAGGGCCAGACCAAGACCAAACTCGGCAATGCCGATGCGCGGACGGCCGTGGACCGCATGTTCTCCGAGCACTTCTCCAAGTTCTTGATGGAGCACCCGGCAGAAGGCAAGCAGCTGATCGACAAGGCAATGCTGGCCAACAAGGCCCGCGCCGCTGCCAAGCGCGCACGTGAAGTGACACGCAAAAAGTCAGGACTGGAAATTTCCAACCTGCCAGGCAAGCTGGCGGATAACTCCAGCAAGGACCCGGAAATCTCCGAGCTGTTCATCGTCGAAGGGGATTCCGCGGGCGGTTCCGCGAAGTCCGGCCGCAGTCGTCTGACTCAAGCCATCCTGCCCATTCGGGGGAAGATCCTGAACGTTGAAAAAGCCAGCATGGAGCGGATTTTGGCTAACGAAGAAATTCGAACCTTGTTTACCGCCATGGGCACCGGGTTTGGCGATGACTTCGACGTTTCCAAGGCGCGCTACCACAAGCTGATCATCATGACTGATGCCGATGTCGATGGCGCGCACATTCGCACGCTGCTTCTGACGCTGATTTATCGTTACATGCGGCCGCTGTTGGATGCCGGCTACGTCTACATCGCCCAGCCGCCGCTGTATCGGGTGCGCCAAGGCAAAATGATGAAGTACATCGACTCCGATGAAGAGTTGGAAGAAGTACTGGGACAGCTGCCACCATCACCAAAGCCAGAGATTCAGCGCTACAAAGGGCTTGGTGAAATGGATGCCAGCCAGCTCTGGGAAACTACCATGGATCCGGACAAGCGCCGGCTCCTGCGGGTCTCCCCAGAAGACGCCGAAAACGCCGATGGCATTTTCGAAATGCTGATGGGCGATTCGGTCGGCCCACGCCGCCAATTCATCGAAGACAACGCGGTTTACGTCGACAGCAAGAACATCGACGCTTAATCGGGGGGCCTTGTGACCTACGCCGGGAATGGCTGGAACGTAGCGGACACCGCTTCGAGCCTCGCAAGCGAGTCTCTCAGTCGGGTCTTCTGCTAGGCGGTAAACCGCCAAGCAGAATTTCGCTACTGAGCCATTCCCGGCTCCGGCCACAAGGCGGTATCACCGACGGTTGAGTGTGGCTCAAAGGTGTGCGTACTGCTCTATGAATGCGGCGTCCCGTTGAGTTCTATGAAGGTCGCCCCCGCTGTATCAGTAAATTTTTTAAGTAAAAAGAAGCATCACTAAACAGCACCACTGAGAGGAGCTAAGAATTCACATGGATGATCGTCAAGAAAGCCGGATCACCACCGTTAATCTGGCAAAAACCATGAAGACCTCATTCCTGGAGTACGCGATGAGTGTCATCGTGGCGCGGGCCTTGCCCGATGTCAGAGACGGCCTCAAGCCGGTCCAGCGCCGGATCTTGTACGGCATGAATGAACTCGGGGTCACCCCGGACAAGCCATACAAGAAGTCCGCGCGTATCGTTGGGGATGTCATGGGGAAATACCACCCGCATGGTGACTCATCGATTTACGAAGGCATGGTCCGCATGGCACAGGACTTTTCCTACCGCTACATGCTGGTCGACGGGCACGGGAACTTTGGCTCCGTCGACGGCGACGGCGCTGCCGCGATGCGGTACACCGAAGCCCGCATGAGCAAGATCACGATGGAAATGCTCCGCGACATCAACAAAGACACCATCGACTACCAGGACAACTACGATGGCACCGAAAAAGAGCCGACCGTGCTGCCGGCGCGCTTCCCGAACCTGCTGGTCAACGGCGCGACCGGGATCGCCGTGGGGATGACCACCAACATTCCGCCGCACAACCTGGCGGAAGTCATTTCCGCGCTGCACATCCTGATGGATAATCCGGATGCGACGACGGCGGACTTGATGTCTGCGCTGCCTGGGCCCGATTTTCCGACTGGCGGCCTGGTCATCGGCAAGTCTGGCATTCGTCGGGCTTACGAAACCGGCAAGGGCACGATCATCGTGCGCGCCAAGACGGAGATTCAAACCTCGAAAAACGGTAAGGAACGCATCATCGTCACCGAAATTCCGTACATGGTCAACAAGGCGAAAATGGTTGAACGCATCGCCGAGCTGGCTCGCGAAAAGAAGATCGATGGCATCACCGACCTGAACGATGAGTCCGACCGTGACGGGATGCGCATCGTCATCGATGTGCGCCGCGACATGAGTGCCTCGGTCGTGCTGAACAACCTGTTCAAGCTGACGCCGATGCAGACCGGTTTTTCCTTCAACATGGTCGCCATCGTCAATGGGGCCCCGAAGACCCTCAGCCTGAAAGAGATTCTGCAGTACTACCTGCAGCATCAGGAAGAGGTCATTCGCCGGCGGACCGAGTTCGATCTGAAAAAGGCTCAGGCGCGGGAGCACATCCTGGCCGGGTTGAAGATCGCGCTGGATCACATCGACGAGATCATCAGCATCATCCGCGGCAGTGAAACCGGGGATAAGGCTAAGGTCATCCTGATGGATAAGTTCGGCCTGTCTGATAAGCAAAGCCAGGCCATTCTCGACATGCGGCTGGTTCGCCTGACCGGACTGGAACGCGAGAAGGTCGAAAACGAGTACAAGGACGTGCTGGCTGCCATTGCTGACTACAAGGACATTTTGGCCAAGCCTGAGCGCATCCACCAGATCATTTACGACGAATTGCTCGACATCCAAAAGAAGTTCGGCGACAAGCGCCGCACTGAGCTTTTGGTCGGTGAAGACCTGACCATCGAAGACGAGGACCTCATCGAAGAGGAAAACGTCGTGATCACCCTTACGCACAACGGCTACATCAAGCGTCTCCCAAGCGATGAGTTCAAGGCGCAAAACCGCGGCGGCCGCGGGGTTCAAGGGACCGGCGTGCACGACGATGACTTTGTCGAGCACCTGGTGACGACCTCGACCCACGACATGCTGCTGTTCTTCACCAACACCGGTAAGGTTTACCGGATGAAGGGTTACGAGGTGCCTGAATACAGCCGTACGGCCAAGGGCATCCCGATCATCAACCTGCTGGGCATCGACAACAACGAAAAGATTCAGACGGTGTTGAACGTCAAACGCCATGACACAGACGCGGATGAGGACGCCGAGGCGGCCAGTGATGACTACCTGTTCTTCGTCACCCGCAACGGGGTCGTTAAGCGCACGCCAACGCGGGAGTTCTACAACATCCGCAAGAATGGCCTGATCGCCTTGAACATGAAAGACGGCGATGAGCTGAGCAACGTCATTTCGACCACCGGCGAAAACACTATCTTCATCGGCACGCACCTGGGCTATTCTGTGACCTTTAAGGAACAGGACGTCCGCAGCATGGGCCGTTCTGCCACTGGGGTGCGCGGTGTCCGTCTGCGCGACGGGGACTACGTGGTTGGCTCTGACATTCTCAAGCCGGATTCAGAAGTCTTCGTGATTTCCGAAAAAGGCTACGGGAAGCGGACTGCCGCCTCCGAGTACCCAATTAAAGGGCGCGGTGGTAAAGGCATCAAGACCGCCAACATCACGGAAAAGAACGGGCCGCTGGCCGGCGTCACCACTGTTGATGGCACTGAAGACATCATGGTGATCACCGATGCCGGGGTCATGATCCGCTTCAACATTGACACGGTTTCGCAAACTGGGCGTTCCACGCTTGGCGTGCGGCTGATCAAGGTCGACGATGGCGCCAAGGTCGCCACCATGGCAAAGCTGGCCCCAGAGCCAGATGAGCCGGAACCAACCGATAGCGCGGCAAGTGTTGACGGCAGTGCCGCAGCGACCGGTGACCAGCCTGCAGGCAGTGAAGTAGCAAGCGCCGGCTCCTACGCTGGGGATGCTGATTCACAGGTCAACGAGCTGCTGAAGCGCGCCGAGGACGATCAGAACAATCAATCTGACGGGGATAGCGATAGCGACAACAGTTCAGACGATCAATAATCGTCAGCTTAGATTCGGACCGGGCGGGGTACTTCACCTTCCCGGTCCTTTTTGAAAGAAGTGGGTAAAAACAATGCACTATTCTTTAAGTCTGATAGAGATCATTGGTCGGCTGCTGCTGGCCATGCTGATCTCCGGGGTGATTGGCTACGACCGCGAGCATAAGAACCGGCCAGCGGGCATTAAGACGCATGTGCTGGTCTGTGTAGGTGCCTGCATGATCGCGCTGATGCAAAAAGAGATCGGCTTTAACGCCTTGAACACCGCGCTGGCTGAGCCCAAACTCGCCGGTGTGCTGCGGGCCGACGACGCGCGTCTGATCGCCCAGGTCGTTTCCGGCATCGGGTTCTTGGGCGCGGGCACGATCATCGTGCAGCACCGCACTGTGCGCGGCCTGACCACCGCGGCGAGCCTGTGGGCCGTTGCCGCGATCGGCTTAGCGATTGGGATGGGCAACTACGACATCGCCATTCCCGGGTCCGTGCTGATCATCTTGGTGCTGGTCTTCGCCAAAAATCTGCTGCACGTCAATACGATGAAGCGACTGCTGGTCCAGTACCATCACCGCGTCGAAACCAAGGAGTTCATCCAGCAATACTTTGATGATCACCACATCAAGGTCACCGACGTCAACTTCCGTGTGACCCAGTCGGATACCGATTCTGTTTACACCAACATCTATGAGATCGAGCTTCCTCGCGGGATGAACTACGCGGACATCATCGAGGACATCTCGATGAACAAGAACATCATGCAGATCCAGACCGTGTCAATTTAATAAAAGGTTGGCATTCGGGCGCTTGGTTTGGTGAGCGTCGATGGGTAAAGAAGGGAGCTGGCCGGAGTCGAAATCGGCTCAGCAGTGAAGAAATTGTTGGCGACTTGTCGCCTACAATTTGCCCCGACTGAGAGACTCGCTTGCGAGGCTCGAAGCGGTGGCCACCACTCTAGCTTCGCGTCGCCAGCCGAATTTCGACGGAGGCCAGCTCCCTTTATGGGCCAGTGCAGGCACGCGCCCGAAATAGTTTGAGTAAACCCATTCGGTATGATACACTATTAGCTTGTGAGCATGTGCCCTTTTGGCACGCTTACTCCTTGCCCTAGGGAATAGGGCCAATAGTCCATAAGGAGGTGACATGTCAAATGGCTGAAACTAAGTATGAAGTGACCTACATCATTCGTCCAGATATCGACGAAGAGGCCAAGGCTCAATTAGTTGAACGTTTTGACAATATCTTGAAGGAAAATGGTGCCAGCATCATTGATTCCAAGGATTGGCAGAAGCGTAAGTTTGCCTATGAAATCAAGAATTTCACAGAAGGCACTTACCACATCGTTAACCTGACCGCTAACGATTCCAAGGCGATCGACGAATTCGACCGTCTTGCTAAGATCAGTAGCGAAATTCTTCGCCACATGATCGTTGTCCGCAACGACTAGTTATCGTTAAGGGGGAAACTTGAATGATCAATAATGTATCATTGACCGGGCGTTTAACGCGCGATGTCGACCTACGTTACACCCAAAGTGGGACCGCGGTCGGGTCATTCACCCTGGCTGTTGACCGGCAGTTCACCAATGCCCAAGGCCAGCGCGAGACGGACTTCATTAACTGCGTGATCTGGCGCAAGAGTGCTGAGAATTTCAGCAACTTTACGCGCAAGGGCTCACTGGTCGGCGTCGAGGGGCACATTCAAACGCGCACCTACGACAATGCTCAAGGCCAACGGGTCTACGTCACCGAAGTCGTCGTCGAGAACTTCGCGCTGCTGGAAAGCAAGGCGACCACGCAAGCGCGGCCGTCTGAACCGGCAACCGGCAACAACCAACCACAGGCTGGCGGCTTCGGCCAACAGCCTCAGTCAGGATTTGGTGGCGGGCAGCCTGCACAACAGGCCCCGCAAACACCAAACTTTGGCGCCCCTGCATCATCAGCTGCCAGTGCGAGCCCGCAAAAGCCGGCGCAACCTGACAACAGTGCCGATCCGTTTGCCAACAATGGCAAGACAATCGACATCTCGGATGATGATCTGCCGTTTTAATCCAATCAAGTTCGCTTAGGTGAGTTTGAATCAATCAATGAGTAAAGGAGTGACATCCATGGCACAACAGCGTCGTGGTGGCCGTCGTCGTCGTAAAGTCGACTTCATCGCCGCAAACCACATCGATTACATCGATTACAAAGACACCAATTTGTTGGAACGGTTCATCTCTGAACGGGGCAAGATCTTGCCTCGTCGGGTGACCGGTACCAGCGCCAAAAACCAGCGTAAGCTGACGATCGCGATCAAGCGGTCACGCATCATGGGTCTTCTGCCATTTGTCGTTGAAGACTAGTCCCACCAGCCCTCTGCAGAGATGCAAAGGGCTTTTTTTATCGGTTTGGTGATGCACAAAAGCCGGCTATGCATTCGCTTTCTGTTATATTTTCAAATATTTCTTTGTAAATTCTAATGACCGGTCTTGAAAATTTCCTCGTTTAGGCCCACCATAGAGAGTGGAGACAGTGTTGAATGCGTTTATCTCAAATCCCTCAGGAGGCGATTAAACTTGGCAGAGCCACATTCACGGCAGTCATTGATTTTGGCGACGTACGAGCGGCACGATAAGCTCGATCAGATTTTAAGCGGTATGTCAGATGAAGAATTGAACGGGACCTTCCCGTTCAAAGGCCGCGATCGTAACGTTCGCGACGTATTGGTCCAGCTGGCAGCTTGGCAGAAAATGTACCTGGATTGGAGCAAAGCAAACCTGGCTGGGACCGCAAAGCGGTTCATGCCGAAACCGTACAGTTGGAAGAATAGCGGCAAGCTGAGCCGCAAGATCTGGCAGGCCAACCAGAAGACCACGTTGGCAGAGGCCAAAAAAGCCTTCGAAAGTTTGTACAACGATCTGATGGACCAGTTCGAGCAAGGCAACAACGAGGAAATGTTCCTCAGGGGCTTTTACCCTTGGACCGGCAGCATGTCACTCGGCGAATTTGCGACGATGGTGGCATCCACGCACTACGCTTGGGCGATCAAAGTCCTGACGCAGTACCTGAAGGCCACCCGGAAGTCGAAGCCGCTCGAGCAAGCAAAGTAATTTCAACGAAAGGCGACCACCCGGGCCGCTTTTTTTATCCCAAGGAGAAAATGATGAAACTGACGATCACAATGACTATGACAGACACCGAGACGCGGCTGGACCTGGGTGAAGGCCTGGGCACGATGCGATTAACGTCGAACCTAGAGCAGCCCGTCCCAGCCAATGATGTTCGCCTGGCAACGGCCACCCACGCGTTGATTGGCGCCGGTGACGTGCCCGCCAATGCGGACGGCGTCATTATCCTAGGCGTGCCGGACAGTGTTGACGGGGTCAAGGTCCAGCGCTTTTTTGAGCAGCTGATCGCCGAGGGCAGCGCCACAGCCACCGGGGAAGCATTGCAGAAGCTGCTGGAGACGCAGATGCGGGTCCTGGTTCGCCTGGGTATTCAACTCCAGGCTGCGACTCCTGCCAAGAAGCGACCCGCCAAGGCGCGTCACCGCTTCGACAAGACGCTGAAGGCCCATGCGTTCCACGTGAAACGCGGCGGCAGTGAGGCGACAGTGTACTGGACCGGGGCCAAGGAAATGACCATCGCACCAGGCGCCAAGCTCGTGCGCGAGCCGCTGCTGAATCGCGACGGGTCGCAGAGCTATGGCACCAAGTACGGGGACAAGCTGCGGGCAGACAACGCTGATAAAATCGCTGACTTTACGACGACTGCCCCGGTGACACTGCGCAGCGTGAACGAGGTCGGCCTCTTCCTGTATTACGGCGATACCAACGGCTGGCTGGAGCTAGTCGACGCAGATGGCAAGACGCTGGACGAGCTGACGCGCGTGGATTAGGTCACTGATGAAGAGACTATTCTTCATTAGCGTAAAAAAATATTCCTAAATTTAAGTTTTTTATTTTCGGATTAAAAGCGTAATTTTCAAAGCCGCCGCGGCTTTCATATTTTTATTTTCTCTGGAAACTGTTATTTTTATTTTGCGCGGCTTTTAAGCTCTTTAACTGGAACCGTTTTTCTTCTACCGTGTAGGCTAGTTAAGTGTGAATAGGAGCTGAGCGGCGATTGAAAAATATTAGTCGACTGGTGCGCGCGCAACGCAAAAAGCTCGGCTTGACGATCGAACAACTAGCGGAGAAGGCTGGCGTTTCGGTCAGTCTGCTGTCCCGAGTGGAACGCGGCGACGTGGATAACATCAGCATTAAAAAGTTAACGGAAATCGGTGAAGCCTTGGGGCTGCAACTGGCGGACTTTTTTGTGGGCGACCAGTTTGCGGACGTTAACACGCTGGCCCTGCTGAACTACCTCAAGACTTTGCCAGAGGCGAAGCGTCAGGAAGTGTCAGCGGCCCTGTTGGCCTTGTTGCAGTCTATGGATTAAAAAGGCGATAATGAAGTCGCGGTGCGCTTTGAGCATGCCGCGACTTTTTAGTGGGGGCGAGGCAATGAAAGTGATGCTGATTGGGGCACCAGGCAGTGGCAAATCGACGCTGGCGCGGCAACTGGCCCGCCAGACCGGCTGGCCACTGTTGGCGTTGGACCGGGTGTGGCACGCGATGGATTACTCCGCTGCGGCCAAGCAGCGATTCATTGCCGAGCAGACGCGATTCATGGCGACGCATCGCGACTGGTTGATCGATGGCAACTTCACCAGCACCGTCCCCTTGCGGCTGGCCCAAGCCTATCTGGTGGTGTGGCTGCGAGTCCCAAGCCTGGTGGCCCCGGTGCGACTGATGCGCCGCTCACTGGCTTTTCACCGCAACCCGGCGACGCGCCCAGACATGGCGCCAGGGTTTCAGGAACATTTGGACCGCGATTACCTGGATTTTTTAACTTACGCGCTGACTTTTCGCAAGGCGGTTGAACCACGCCTGGCCGCGCTGCTGGCGACTGCCCCAGCACAGACCGATATCCGCATCATTCAAAGTACCAGCGGCAAGTCGGCCCTCATCGGTGAGCTGACTGAGTTGTCCCGGCGCGGGCGTGAAGCCGACTAAAGGCGCAGGGCGTGGGCACTGATCGCTGCTGTTCCACGTGAAACACCCTGAGCAGGCAGACAAAAGCAGCGCTGAGCATCGGCTCGGCGCTGTTTGCTTACGCGCCCACGTACAGCGCGTACTGATATTCGTCCTGCCACTGCTCGGCGAGCCAAAACTCGCGGCGGTGGTGGGCTTCCTGGGTCATGCCCAGATGCTCGTAAAAGCCGATGGCGGCCGTGTTACTGGCAAGAACGCGGAAGCTGATTTTCCCGATGGCTTGTGTTGCTGCGGCCGTTTTGACCGCTTCGATCAGCGCCCGGCCAACCCCTTGGCCTTGAGCCTGCTTGCTGACGGCGAGACCGGCGACCCACTGGCGGCGCATGCTGGGGTAGGGGCCGGCGACGTGGCACGTGATGTAGCCGCAGACCTGACCGGCCTCATTGCAGGCGACCAGCGTCAGCGCGGCATGGTGCAACAGGTCAGTTTTAAACCCCTCGTACTCATCCGGCTGCATCATGTGCGGCGTTTTGGTTTCATCCATCTCGCCGGTTTCAATTTGCCAAACGGTGGCCATATCGGCTTCGGTGGCGGTTCTAATGTTGATCATTTGAAGAGTTCTCCTTTTCTTGCGGTGAATCCGTGCTGGTCCAGGGCCAATCGACCGCCGGCAGGTGCGGCTTGGGCAGGCTTGCGCGCAGGGCGATGATCAGCTGCCCAATCGCCAACTGCCACTGCTGGTGCGCCATAGGATCGCCGTGTCTGAGTCCTGAGAAAATAATTTTGGCGTTTTGCGGCCAGTTGCGCTTGAGCTCGGCAAAGCTTGTCGCATCGGTGCGCGTCACCAGCGCGTATGCAGCATCCAGGCAGGCCTGCTTAGTTTCATCAGACAGGCTGGCGGTCCAGTTCGCGATGGTGTCCTGCGCCAGCTGCGAGAGCAAGTCGGTTTTTGGCAGCGAGGCGAAGTCTTCCCCGGCAACTTCCCAGGAAAAAGGATCGTGCTGGCGGAAACCATGGGCGCGGCTTTGCACCACGGAAAAGCCGGAGTCGGGGTCAAAGAGCGTGCCAATCAGGCTGGTTTGCGGCACCAGCTTGTGGACGCGCGGCGCAAGCGCGGTCGGCACCGGCTTACCGATACCCGGCCCGTCGGCGTTGAACGCGGCCTGCACCTGGTCCTGCAGCGCGCCGGGGGCTTCGGCAAAGGCGTAGGTCGCCAGCGTCCCACCCTTGGAATGCCCGCCTAGGAAATATGGCCCGGGATAGGTGGCGGCGATGCGCTGAAAATAGGCCAGCGCGGCCTTTTGGGAGGGAATGGCCTGCATGTAAGCCATGTTAAAGTCTTCCTTCCAGTCGACAAAGTCCGCTCGGGTGCCGCGAAAGGCGATAAACTGGCCGTGCAGTAGGGTGAGCGTCAGCGCTGAGAACTGCTTTTGCGCCTCGACGTCGAGCTGGGCGACCTGATCGTGCCAGGCAATCGTCTGATAGCGCGGCGCGTGGGTCATCAGCTTGAGTAGCGCGAGGTTCTCAGCCGGCCGCCAGGTGTGCTCGGTCAAGGCCTTCAGGTCGGCACTTTTGCGCAGCGCGTGGAGCGTGCCGCTGGTCACTGGTAATCGGGCAAAATCAAAGTAAGCCAGCTGCGACAATAGCACGCCGTCGATCGGCCCCAGCGGCACGGCGCTGAACGGTTCCTGCGCATAACTTCGCGCATAATCTAGCATGTTGGGCATCTGGCTCACCTCCTGTGCTTATTATGCCATACGTGTGAAGTAATTTTTGGCAAATGAAAAGGCCGAAGCCACGCCCGGCCTAAATACTTATTTCTTGCGGTACATCATGTAAAGCGACATGATTGAATCAGCCAGCATGATGATGGCCATGAGCCACATAGCGTGTTCCATGTTGACCATGTTCATGCTGATGTTGGTCCCGAAGACCATCCACACGAGGACCGCATTGGCGGCAAACATTAACCAAGTAAACAGCTTAGACATTTTACACCCCTCCAGATCTATCCACTATTTATAACGATTCTATTCTACACTGTTTTTGGCGTGGAAGCGTGTTAAAATGGAATCGGACTTAGGTGAGGCACAATTTCCTTGCCAGTAATGAAAGGGGAAAGATTATGACACAGCATGTGTATGATGATTACTTTTTCGATGAACCGGCGTACAACACCCACGATGGCGGCTATGTGCCGCTGGAAGTCGCGGACGCGCCGGAGTCCCAGCTGGCAATTCCGCCGCTGCTGAAGCCCGACAAAGAGACTGACACCGACGCCTGGTATACCCTGGAAGCGCAAAAGGGCGAGACCCAGATCCTGCCTGGTGCCAAAACCAAGACCTGGGGCTACAACGCCCCACTGCTGGGCACGACGCTGGCCTTTGAAGTGGGCAAGCACATTCATGTCACCTTGAAAAACTCGCTCGATGAGTTGACCACGTTCCACTGGCACGGCCTGTCCGTGTCCGGCCCGTACGTTGACGGCGGCTGCCACGCGCCGGTTTATCCGGGCGAAAGCAAGGAAATCGACTTCACGCTGGATCAGCCGGCCGCGACGACCTGGCTGCACGCGCACCCGTGTCCGTCGACCGCTGAGCAAGTCTGGCATGGCCTGGCTGCGATGGTGCTGGTGCGCGATCAGCACGAGGCCAGCCTGCCGCTGCCGCGGACTTACGGCGTTGACGACATTCCGCTGGTCCTGCAAGACCGTCGCTTCCACGAAAATAATCAGTGGGACTACCACGCCGATTACGATCCGGATGGCGTTCAGGGCCCAACGGCGATGATCAACGGCACCGTCAACCCGGTCTTCGATGTCACCACACAAAAGCTGCGCCTGCGCATCCTTGATGGGGCCAACCGGCGCGAATGGCGGTTGCATTTTTCCGATGATCTGCAATTCACCCAGATCGCCAGCGACTCCAGCTTGCTCCCGGAGCCGGTGCAGCTGACCCACCTGATGCTGACCTGCGCCGAGCGGGCAGAGATCATTGTCGACTTTAAGAACTATAAGGAAGGCGACACGGTCACCCTGTTCTCCGACGATGTACCGATCGTGAAGTTCCGCGTTCACGCCTTTAAGCCAGATAACAGCGTGCTGCCGGATCACCTGATCGACATTCACGCGCCTGAAGTGCTGCCAACCACGCCGGTTCGCAAGATCGTCATGTCGGGGATGGATGAGCAGGTTGCCATCGACGGCAAGAAGTTCAACATGCAGCGCATCGATGCCACTCAGCCAATTGGTCTGGCGCAGTACTGGGATGTCACCAACACCAACTCGATGAACGGCGGCATGGTTCACCCGTTCCACGTGCATGGCACGCAGTTCCTGGTCATTTCGCGCAATGGCGGCGCGCCTTACCCGAATGAGCACGGCTACAAGGATACCGTCGGCGTCAACCCAGGCGAGACCGTTCGCCTGCTTGTGCGGTTCGATCTGCCAGGCGTCTACATGTATCACTGCCACATCATCGAGCACGAAGACGGCGGCATGATGGCGCAAATTCAGACCTATGATCCAAACAAGCCGATGCCAAAGTACAAACTCATGGATATGGAGACCTTAACGCAGGCCTTCGCCAAGGAGCGCGGCGTCGATCCGGACACCATGTGGATGGCCGGCATGGATTCATACAAGAAAATGGGCATGAAGATGTAGTCTGATCTTTTCCCGGGAAATAGCGAAGTGGTTCAACTCACACGCATTTTGCGTGGTGCTGGACCACTTTTTCTATCACCCGGGAAATACGCGATGCAACAACGCGGTGGCTACGGGCCGCACGACCAGGCCGCGAATGATGTAGGCCAAGGCGAAGGAGCGCACCCAAGTGAAAAGCAGGGCTGATACAGGGAGGCCTGGCAGCACGCCGGCAGTCACCAGGCCCCAGGTCGACATGCTCAGGCACATGATGAGAATAGTTGCCCACTGGTGAATTTGTTGCGCCCGGTCGGGATCAAGGCTCTGCTGCTGGGTGGTGGCGAATACGCTGATCAGCAGGTTGGTAACCGGCGCGGCAACTGCCAGATTCCACGCGAAGGCGACTAAGATGGTGGGCGCCCAGCCGCTGAGAAATGTGGTCAAGGCGGCTGCAGTAAAGCCCAGCTGGAAAAGGATGTTGAGGCCGCTCATGAGCGACCCCATGCCCAGACACATTTCAGCGGTGAAGAACAACTGTTGCTTAGTGTAGGTATACATGTCGATAGCCTCCCTTCCAGCCCGGTGAGTGGCTGCTGGTTAGTCTTGTGGTTTGTGTATGACTGGGCATCTGGTCGGGCAACTGATTCGCCTTGGTGCTGGGGTGGCCACTAGTCCAGGCCTTCTCACGGTATCAATTTTAGAGCGTGCTGGGTTATGATTAATGTAATGAATAGTGGAGGTAACACGATGGCAGAAACTAAGCTTGACCTGACGACCTTGGTCCCGTATCGCAACCACCAAATTGCCAGTCGCTCACTGTCGCGCCGCCTGGGCATCACCTTGCCGCTAGCCGTTTACGCGATGGCGGCAGGCGAAACAATCAGCACCGAAACCGCCAGTCGGACACGCCTTTTGCAGTGCCTGGAGGGGGAGCTGACCGTCATTTTTACGGATCACCGGACCACTGTCGAACCCGGGACAATGCTGGTAGTCCCAGCTGGCACAGCTCATGCGTTGAGCGCTGAGCAGCCGTGTAAGTTTATGCAGATTGAAAGCGAGGTTCGTCAATGACATATATCGATAAAATTCCGCAGGCCACTGTCGTCGATCTCAAGCAGTTGATCGATTTAGCCGATGATGAAGTCACCAGTCGTACGCTGGTCCAGCGGCCCGATTTGACGTTGACCCTGTTTGCGGTGGGCACCGGCGAAGAAATCGGTGGCCACGAAGCCGCTGGCGATGCCATGGTGAATGTCTTAAGCGGTGTGGCGGAGATCACCATTGCCGATCAGACATACACGGTGGCGGCTGGTCAGACCATTGTGATCCCCGCCGGGCAGCGCCACTCTCTGTATGCCAAGGAGGGGTTTCAAATGCTGCTGACCGTTGTGAAACCGGCCCGGTCTTGAGTGAACCGCTTTGCCGTGACCAAAAGGGCGCTACTCCACGTGAGAGTAGCGCCCCTTTTTGTACGCTGGTACGTTTAGTTGTCGGCCTGATCGTCAGGGTGCAAGCCAGGCCCACCGCCTTGAGGACCGTGAGGACGGCCGCCAAACTCAGGCCGGCCATCATAGCCGCCAAAGCCGCGGCGGAGACCGCCGCCCCATTCCTGCCGGTAGCCGTGATGGCCGTGGTGGCGGCGCGGCCCAAACTGGCCGAGCTTTTCAAAGTAGGCGTCAACGGCCTCGTCCTGGTCGCCATTTTCCAAGCTGCCGATAAGCTTTAACATCAAGCCGGTCAGCTGCGCCTGTTCTTCCGCGGTCAGGCCGGCAAACATTTTATCTGCCAGCTGGTCCTTGTCGTCGCGGGCACTTTCAATAAAAGTTTTGCCATCATCGGTGAGTGAAATCAGCTGCACGCGGCCGTCTTCATCAGAGGGGGTGCGGGAGACCAGGCCGGCGTCCTCGAGCTTTGCCACCATGGCGCTGGCGGAGCTGGGCCGGATGTCGAGCGCCTCAACGATGTCGGCGTTGGTCAGGCGGTCGTGCTGCGCAATCAGCCGCAGCACGCGCAGCTGGCCTCGCGGGGCGGCTCCTTCGCGGTGGTCAGAATGCAGCGTCCACATCGCGCTTTGCGCAAAGCCGCGCTGCGTGAACAGGCGACCAAAGAGTCTGAGCAATTGTTGGGTATCTTGGGTCATGAGCGATTACCTCCAAGGATTTTATTTAGCTAGTCACACATATAGACTAACTAACGAAAAGAGTTTAATCCCTTAGTTAGTTTTTGTCAACAAAAGATAACTAAAAAAGATTTTCGGCTTTTTTTCCGCGAACTTGATGCCGGTCAAGTCGGATTTTTCCGTTCGGCCTTAAGCTGAACTTGTCAATCAGGAAAGGTCATTCGGCAGGCGTCGAAAAGGCCGCCTACAAGGAGAGTGGAAAATATGAAATTTCAACTATGGATCGAAAAACACACGACGCAGCTGACCGCCGTTTCGGCGATCCTCATCGTGCTGGGGTACGCAGGCAAATACCTGCTGAATGCACCGCTGGTTTACACGATCACCCTGGCGACAGCGTCGATCGTCGCCGGCGTTCCGATTTTCCTGCATGCCTACCAGGCGTTGCGCGTGAAGGTCATCAGCATTGAACTGCTGGTCACCATCGCGGTGATCGGGGCGTTCATCATCGGTGAGTACAACGAAAGCGCGATTGTCACGTTCCTCTTCCTGTTCGGGAACTTCCTGGAACAGAAAACCCTCGCCAAGACGCGCCAGTCGATTAAGAGTCTGACCGAAATGGCGCCGACCAGCGCGGAACTGATCCACGATGACGGGACGATCGAAGAGGTCGACGTTGATGACCTCGATGTCGGCGACGTGGTCCAAGTCAAAACCGGTGGCTCGATCCCAGTCGACGGGGAAATCGTCGACGGGCAAGGGTACGCCGATGAAGCTGCCGTGACCGGCGAGTCGCGCGCCGTCACCAAGAACGCTGGGGACAAAGTATTCTCTGGCACGCTGCTCAGCGACGGGTACGTGAAGATCAAGGCGACCAAGGTCGGGGACGACACGACGTTTGCCAAGATCATCGAATTGGTCGAAGACGCGCAAGACACCAAGTCCCACGCCGAGAAGTTCATCGACCGCTTCGCCAAGTATTACACCCCCGCGGTGCTGGTCATCGCGCTGATAGTCGGCCTGGTCTCTCGCGACTTCAAGCTTGCCATCACGGTCCTGGTGCTTGGGTGCCCTGGGGCTTTGGTCATCGGCGCGCCGGTTTCCAACGTTGCCGGCATCGGCAATGGCGCCAAGCGCGGCATTCTCGTCAAGGGCGGGTCTGCAATGGATACCTTCTCGAAAGTCGACACGTTTGTTTTTGATAAAACCGGCACGCTGACGACGGGCAAAACCGCGCTGGCCGACAGCAAAGTTTACGGTCCAGACGCCAATCAGGCGCTGCAGCTGACCGCCGCCGTCGAGGCGCTTTCCGACCACCCGCTGGGCCGTGCGCTGACCCAGGCCGCAGATGATGCGCACCTGGATTACAAGGCTTTGGCGATCGAAAACAGCAGCACCATCAAGGGCCAAGGCATTACGGCTACCGTCGCGGGTCACACCGTATGCGCCGGCAACCGCAAGCTGCTTGAGGCGCATGACGTCCAGCTCTCTGCCGAACAGGCCGAGACGCTGAGCCAGTTCCAGGCGACCGGCAGTTCGATCGTCATTGTGGCCATCGATGCGAAGGTCGCGGCAATTTACGCCATCGCGGACACCATTCGCGAGGGTCTCAAGGACGAGTTAGCCGAGCTGAAAAAGGCCGGGGCCAAGCACCTGGTCATGCTGACCGGTGATAACACGCAAACCGCCAATTACGTCGCGAACCAGCTGGGGATCGATGAGGTCCACGCCGACTTGCTGCCCCAGGACAAAGTCACTTATGTGAAGCAGTTTGAAGACGAAGGCCGCACCGTCGCCTTCGTTGGGGATGGCATCAACGACAGTCCGTCGCTGGCGACCGCTGACATCGGCATCGCAATGGGCTCAGGCACCGACGTTGCGATTGAAACCTCTGACATTGTCTTGATGCAGTCCAGCTTTGCGGCTTTGGACCACGCTTACAAGCTGGCCAAGAAGACGGTGCTGAACACCCGTGAGAATATCTTCATCTCCATCGCTGTGGTCGCCTTCCTGCTGCTGGGCCTGATCGCCGGCTTCATCTACATGGCTAGCGGCATGTTCGTTCACGAAGCCTCTATCCTGGTCGTCATTTTCAACGCGATGCGCCTGATCAACTACGGCAAGCATGACGACAAAAAAATCTCAGAAAATGTCGCGAACTTGACCGCGGTCAATTCCGCCAAGTGAGCAACTCGATAGAATGTAGTTGTAAATAAGCGAAAGGGAGTCTTTCAAATGAGTAAAAAAATCACAATGCAACTGGATCAGCTGACCTGCCCGTCTTGCTTGACCAAGATTGAAGGGGCCGTAAAGCAGCAGCCCGGCGTTTCCAACGTCAAAGTGCTCTTCAATGCTGGCAAGGTGAAGGCCGACTTTGACGACAGCCAGACCTCAGCCGACCAGTTGTCGGACGTAGTCACCAAGCTGGGCTACGAAGTCAAAAAAGTGCGCGTGAAGGACAATGAGTAGGGGGAACATTTCATGACAATCGATGAACAATACGCAGTAGAAGTGAAGCAAGCAGACTTGGATCACCACAAGCCGACCGCCGGGGCTATGACCGGCCACATTGTCGCCAACTTGTTCGTGATGAACGTCAAGCTGCACCAGGTCGCCTGGTACGTCAAAGGCGAGCAAAGCCTGGCCGTTGCTGATTTTTACCAGCAGCTGATTGCGCAGAACCGTCGGCAGATCGACGAGCTGGGTGAGGTGTTGCTGGATGAAAACCAGATTGTGCCCAGCACCACCGCTGAGTTTGCGCAGTACACCGGGCTGCAGGAAGACGGCCGCCTGAAGTACGACACTGCGGCCAACATGGTCGCCCAAACCGCCAAGGACTTCACCACTGAGGATATGTACGTCGACCGCGCCATCAAGCTCGCCGAGCGTGAGGAACGCCCAGCCATGGCGGCTTACCTCACGAAGTTGCGCGGTGAGAATAACCAGGCCGTTCGCAGGTTGCAGAGTTTTCTGGGCAAAACGGCCTGGGAGGACCTCGTCGAAGTGGACGACGATGATGATGAAGATTAGCCTATATTAACGTCAACCTATGCCACCTCTAAAATAACTGCCTTGTGCCGAGCTGTTCTCGGCGCCGGGCAGTTATTTATTTTCTTCTTGTATTTTATTGCCAGGGTGTTAAGCTGGTCTCCAGTTAAGTTGCAATTACACCTAAATAGAAAGGCATGATCAATATGGATGACATTACCGCAATCGAACAAGTTGTTGCCGCAGAGCGCCAGTACCGGGTTCGCGGGGCTAACGACGCGCTGACCAGCGTTTACTGGCCGGACGCTACCGTGCACACCAGCTGGCAAAGCGGGCCCATCAGCTCATTTATCGGCAAGGGTACAGCCGAGATGAACAGCACGATCATCACCCGCGCGTCGACGCCGGTGGTCCACCAGCTGAGCGCCACACGCGCCTACGTCGAAATGCCGAACCTCTCCGACTACTGGGAGCAGCTGCACGGCGTTGAGGTTGTCCTCGAAGAGTTCATGCGCCTGATCTACCGCGTAGAAAAACGCGATGGCGAGTGGCGCATCGCCGATATGCTGTCGATTTACGAGGCCGACAAGCTGACTCCGGCGATTCCAGGCACTGACCTGAAGATCGATCCGGCCGATGTCAAAGACTTACGCCTGCCGTACCGCTGGATGGCGTACACGCGCACTCAGGACGGCGGCACAATTAGCCAGGATCTGCTGGGCGTTGACCAAAAAGACAAGGTCGCCAAGGTTTACGCAGACGCCGAAGCATGGGCGAAGCAAGGCTAACGAAAAGCACTCACTTTTGGTAAATCCGAAAGTGGGTGTTTTTGTGTGAGATCAATGACTTAACCAAGGCTGCCAGAAGTTCGCTCAAAAATCACGTAAACCCTGATATAACAGCCTACAATCAAGGAAAAAACGCAATTTGGCACGGCACCCTAAAAACACGCAAAAAAAGAAACGTTGATACACCGGCTCTTAACGTTTGAAAAAACGCGCTTTTTGGTCGGTTAACCAAACCAATCAGCTTCAGGGATTTTGTCTAAAGGACCTGGTCAGCGACTTACCATATTCGGAGTTGTGGTAATTGTTTTTCAATAGTCGGGTGCATAGACTAGAGGTGGTAGATAATAATTAGAAAGCGCAGTCTTTTTGGAAAGGAGCCAACCGATCGTCATATTTATTATCACAATATAATCTTTTATAACAGACGTTCCGGGAAAGCAAAAATTTGGAGGGACTTAAACATGGCTAAATTCAAAGTGATTGTTTGGGGCTTGGGGAATGTTGGTCGGGCTGCGATTAGGATGATTCAAAGCAAAGAAAGCCTGCAACTTGTTGCCGCGGTTGATTCTGATCCGGCCAAGGTTGGGCAAGATGCCGGTGAGGTGTTTGGCTTTCCCAAGACGGGCGTGCAAGTCACTGATGATATTAACGGCGCGGTCAAACTGGATGCTGATGTGGTACTCGCCTACGTCCCGCTACGGCGCGGCGAGGGGAATGTGTACGATCCCAGTATTGATGACATGATGATCCCACTGACCGCCGGCAAGAATGTGATCACCACGATCCCGCTGTATTATATGCAGATCCTTGACCCCAAAAATTACGCGCGGCTTGATCAATGTGCCAAAGACCATCACGTCTCATTTTTGCCTACGGGACTGCTGCCAGGCGCCTATGCGTCATATCTGCCAACGGTCTTGGCTGGGCTCATGGGCCGGGTCGATAACATTTTGGTCCAAAGCGGCGAAGACGATCAGGAAAACACGGCGGCCTGGGTCAAGGTCTTTAATTACGGCGGTGATCCTACCACCTTCCCGTCAGATATGCTGAAAGATATTATCACTCGGTATTATGTTGGCGCGGTGTATGAGATTGGTGATCGGCTCGGGCTTAAATTCGATCGGGTCGACAGTACCCACGAGTTATTTACGGCCCCTGAGGACCTTAAATTTGTGAATGGGATCGCTAAGAAAGGAACCATTAGTGGTCACCGCTTCGAGATGAGTGGCATCATCAATGGTCAGAAAAAAGTGACGCTGCGTTACGTTCATAAGATTTGTGACGATAAAAACCCTGAGCCGGACATCACCAACTTGATCCATATTGAAGGGCTGCCGAGCACCCTGGATGCGCGGATCGATGGCTTGATGCCGCTGGATGAATCCTTTGTGACCAGCACAGCCCCGTCGATTAACGCGATTCCACAAGTGGTTAGCGCCAAAGCTGGTGTGGTCTACGCGCTTGATCTGCCAACCATCGTTCCAGTGCGCTGATTACTGGGGGTTGGCCAAACTAAAGACCCTTCCCATTTTTGGAAAGGGTCTTTTTGGCACCTAGTGGGACGACACAGGTCAGGCGTGTGCAGTTGTCGTAGTTTGGAGCGTGCTGTCCACGCCTTTGTGGATGAGGTCTGAGATGATCGTCGCGAGTTCTTCCTGCGTAATCGCGGATTCTGAACTGAGCCAGGTGCGATAAGTATAGAAAATACTGTTGATGATAAAATTGGCAGTGATTTCGGCGCACAGATCCTGACCACCGTTTAGCCGCTTGATGTCGTCCTTGATGGCAATCACGTAGCGGCGGCGCACGCCTTCATAAATCCAGGCGTAACTTGGATCACAGATCAGCTTTTTTTGCAGTGGGGGATCAGAGGCAATGATAGCCGTGAATTCCTGGGTCAGGAAATACTCATCTACCGAGTTGCGCCGCATCAGGTGCTGCTTTGTCCCTTTCAGCATCTGGTGAAAGATCTCATCTTGCAAGGTTAGGAACAGATCGTGCAGCGTGGGGTAGTACAGGTAAAACGTTTTGCGGTTAATGCCGAGACGCCCAGTCAGTGCTTTCACGGTGATTTTGTTGTAATCCATTTCCAGAATCATCAACTTTAGCTCATTCAAAATGCGTTGCTTCGTGGGCAGACGACCATTTGCTGTGGCACGCTTGTTGTTAGTTGATGACATGGGTTGAAAAGTTGTCGTTAACTGCCTGTTTTTCATGACTCACACATTCTTTTTCCTAGTGAAATCGCTAAACCACGCGCTTTATCAATTGAAAAAACGCGTTTTAGTAGTCAAGGTGATCAGTGCTCAAGTCAACACCGTTTGATGCAATTACCTGCTTGTACCAGTAGAAAGATTTCTTCTTGGAGCGGGCGAGGGTGCCGTGGCCCTGGTCATCCATGTCAACGTAGATAAAGCCGTAGCGCTTGCTCATTTCGCCAGTTGAAAGGGAAACCAGGTCGATGCAGCCCCATGGGGTGTAGCCCATGACGGGGACACCGTCGTCGATTGCGCCCTGGATTGCTTCGATGTGTGACTTCAGGTAATCGATGCGGTAATCGTCGTTGATCTTGCCATCGGGTTCCACCGTGTCGGCAGCACCGAGGCCGTTTTCGACGATGAACAGCGGGACCTGGTAACGGTCGTAGAGCCGGTTTAGTCCAACGCGCAGGCCGACTGGATCGATCTGCCAGCCCCATTCGCTTTCCTTCAAGAACGGGTTTTTGAGGCCGCCCAGGATGTTGCCAGCGGTTTTTTCGTTCACTTTGCCGGTGACTTCAGTGACGCTAGACATGTAGTAGGAGAAAGACAGGAAGTCGACGTGGTACTTTTTGAGCAGGGCGAGCTCCTCCGGCGTGCGGTCGAGGTCGGCGCCGGTGAAGCCGTACTGTTTATACAGCGACTCACTGTAGGCCGGGTATTCGCCGCGGACTTGCACATCGGTGGTGTAGTAGTTGAAGCCTTGGTCGAACTTCAGCGCGGCCAGCTAGTTGACCGGGTTGGCGTCGTACGCGTAATTGGTGGCGTAGACGATCATGTTGCCGACCTGGCTGTCAGGGTTCTTCTCGTGCGCCGCCTTGACCGCGTAAGCTGAGCCGACGAACTGGTTGTGCCAAGCCTGATAGACATTGCGCTTGTCGTCAGCCCCGGTCTTGGCGATCATGCCTTGGCTGGAGAAGGGAAAGCTGGCCGCCGAGTTGATTTCGTTGAACGTCAGCCAGTATTTGACCTGGTCGCCGAAGCGGTCAATCACGGTGTCGGCATAGTGCTTGAAAAAGCCGATTAGCTGTTTGTTCTTCCAGCCGCCGTAGTGCTCGGCGAGATACAGGGGCAGTTCGTAGTGGGAAATGGTGATGACTGGCTCAATGCCGTACTTCAGGCACTCGTCGATGACATTTTGGTAGAAGGTCAGGCCCTTTTCGTTGGGCTGCTCCTCATCGCCTTGCGGAAAAATCCGGCTCCAGCTGATGGAGAAGCGGTAGGCCTTGAAGCCCATCTCTGCGAACAGCGCGATGTCTTCTTTGTAGTGGTGGTAAAAGTCGATGCCTTCGTGGTTCGGGTACGTGTACTTGGGGTTGGGCTGCCAGTCAAAATCGGGACTCTTGATGATTTTCATGCGGTCCTTGCCGCCTGGTGCGATGTCGTCGATTGACGGCCCGCGCCCGTCGATGTCGTATGCCCCTTCAAGTTGGTTAGCAGCTGTGGCACCGCCCCAGAGAAAGTTTTTGGGAAAACTCATATATGATTCCTTCTTTCATTCAGCATGATACGGTGAAACCGCATCCATCGTTTATTATACAGGACTGCAGCGGGTACCGTCGCGTTCCACGTGAAACATAATGACCTGGGTAGGCAAAAGAAAAAACGTGCAGTCCGACTGGGGACTACACGTTTCTCAAACTGATGTTGAATGCCTTACTTGATCGGTTTCCATACCCAGTTTTGGACTTCTGGGAGGTCTTCACCGGTATCGCGGATGTAATCGTAGTGGTACTGCAGGGTGTCATCCATCTTCTGAACGAACGCCGCGCCTTTTGCCGCGTAACCTGGGACGTGTTCAACGACGTCCTTGGCCAGGTGGAAGCGGTCGAGCTGGTTCAGGACCCGCATGTCGAACGGCGTCGTGATGGCACCTTCCTCGCGGTAGCCGTGAACGAACAGATTGTGATTGTGGCGATCGAAGAAGATGTCCTTAATCAGATCTTCAAAGCCGTGGAACTGGAAGAAGACTGGCTTGTCCTTGGTGAAGTACGAGTCGAATTCTTCGTCGCTCAGGCCGCGTGGATCGTCCTTCTTCAGCTTCAGAAGATCCAGTACGTTGACGAAGCGGATCTTGAGGTCAGGGAACTGATCGTGCAGCAGGGTGATGGCAGCGAGGCTTTCCAGGTTCGGCTCGGTACCGGCTGCGGCGAGCACGACATCCGGTTCTACGCCATCGTCGTTAGACGCCCAGTCGATGCGCTTCAGGCCATTATTGGCCAGGACCGTCGCTTCTTCGATGGAGTAGAACTGCGGCCGCGGCTGCTTGGAAGTGATCAGCAGGTTGATGGTGTTTTCGCTGCTAAAGACCTTTGGGGAGATGGCCAGCAGGGAGTTGGCGTCGGCCGGCAAGTACTCGCGAATGAATTCGCCTTTCTTTTCGGCCAGGTGAGTCAAAATGCCTGGGTCTTGGTGCGTGTAGCCGTTGTGGTCCTGCTGGAACGAGGTCGAAGTGGAGACGACGTTCAGTGACGGATACGGGCGGTGCCACGGCTCGTCGGCGGCTTCGCGGATCCACTTGAAGTACTGGGTCAGCATGGAGTCCACGACGCGCAGAAACGCCTCGTAGGACGTGAACACGCCGTGGCGACCGGTGAGCGTGTAGCCTTCAAGGAAGCCTTCCGCCTGGTGCTCAGACAGCTGGGAGTCGATGATCCGGCCGGACGCGTTCATGTCCTCGTCGGAGCCGTTATCGGAAATGCGTTCTAACCACTGACGGTTGGTCGTGTCGAACAAGCCGTACAGACGGTTCGACATGGTTTCGTCAGGGCCGAAGACGCGGAAGTTATCCGGGTTCAGCTTGATGAGGTCGCGCAGGTAATCAGACCAGATCAGCATATCCTGGCGCACATTTTTGCCGCGCTCGGTGTTGTCGAGGGCGTACTGGTGGAAGTCAGGCAGGACCAGCGGCTTGGTGTGGTTGCCCATGTTGGTGATTGGGTTGTCCGCCATGCGCTTGGTGCCGGTCGGAGCCATCGCCTTGAGTTCCGGCTTCAAGACACCGTTGTCGTCAAACAGTTCCTCAGGCTTGTAGGACTTGAGCCAGGCGGTCAGGGCGTCAGCGTGTTCCATGTGGTCGCGGGATACCGGGATCGGGATCTGGTGGGCACGGAACGAGCCTTCGATTTTATCGCCATCCCAGCTCTTCGGGCCGGTCCAGCCTTTTGGCGTGCGGACGATGACCACCGGCCAGTGCGGCATCGTGGTGTCGCCGGTCTCACGGGCGTGCTTTTGGATGGCCTTGATTTCCTCAATGGCGGTGTCAAAGACCTGCGCCATCTCGGGGTTCAGCTTGTCCGGGTCGTCGCCTTCGACGAAGTAAGGCTTCCAGCCCATGCCGCCGTAGTATTCGGTCAGCTCTTCGTCCGTCTTGCGGGACAGGATGGTCGGGTTGGAGATCTTGAATCCGTTCATGTTGATGATCGGCAAAACCGCGCCATCGGTAATTGGGTTGATGAACGTGTTGGAGAACCAGCTGGCTGCAAGAGGGCCGGTTTCACTTTCGCCGTCGCCGATGACGGTGGCCGCAATCACGTCCGGGTTATCGAGAATCGCGCCGGTGGCGTGGCTCAGCGCGTAGCCGAGTTCGCCGCCTTCGTGAATGGAACCGGGGATCTGCGCGTTGGCGTGACTGGCGGCACCACCAGGGAACGAGAAGCGCTTGAAGAGAATCTTCATGCCTTTTTCGTCTTGGGTGATGTTCGGGTAGGTCTCGGTGTAGGTGCCGTCGAGGTAGGCGTTCGAAATCATGACCTGACCACCGTGACCTGGGCCTTCAATGTAAAACATGTTCAGGTCGTACTTGTTGATCAGGCGGTTGAGGTGCGCGTAAATGAAGTTCTGACTGGCGATGGTGCCCCAGTGGCCCAGCGGGTTCACTTTCACGTCGCTGGACGCCAGCGGCCGCTTCAGCAGCGGGTTGTCGCGCAGGTACAGTTGGCCCACGGAGACATAGTTTGCGGCCCGCCAGTACGCGGTGAGCTTGTCAAAATATTCTTTGGAAGAGTAATCGACTTCGGACATTCAGATCCCTACTTTCTATGACTTAATGACTTAAGTATAGCACGAGTGACGCGGGAATGCTTAAAACTGCTTAATTATGCTTAAAATGTCGTCAAGTATTTCAGGTGGATAGATTGCTGATGGCAACCGAAAAGGCCCAGCAGCGATATTATCGCCGTTGGGCCTTACTAGTATTTCATTGACGGATCGAGTTAATCGTGATGTCATTACTTGCTGAGATCTTCACCGTTAGACGCAATGACTTTCTTGTACCAGTAGAAAGAGTCCTTCCGTAGTCGCTTCAGCGAACCGGTTCCCTCATCGTTCTGGTCAACATAGATATAGCCATACCGCTTCCGCATCTCGCCTGTTCCGGCAGAGACTAGATCGATGCAGACCCAGCTGGTGTAGCCCATCAGATCAATGCCATCTAGCGTTACCGCATCGCGCATTGACTTTATGTTTTGCTGCAGATAATCGATGCGGTAGTCATCGTGGATCTTACCGTCAGCTTCGACCTTGTCGAGCGCGCCGAGGCCGTTTTCAACGATCCACAGCGGCTTGCGGTAACGGTCATACAAGGTGTTCAGCGCCATTCTCAGCACGTCAGGATCATTTGCCCAGCCCCAGTCGGAAGTTGTCAGGTATGGGTTCTTCACACCTTGCATCAGGTTACCGCCAGTCTCCGCTTCGTCTTCGTGAGTGGTCAAGACATTCGAGGTATAGCAAGAAAAGCTAAGGAAGTCCGCCGGGTATTTAGCCAGTAGGTCATAGTCTTCAGGCCGGTCATCCAACTTAATACCTTGCCGCTGGTAACTGGCCAGGCGCGAAGCGGGGTAGTGACCACCAGTTTGCACATCTGAATAGAAAAGGTTGTCGTCCATCGCCTTGAGGGCTTTCAGCTGATCCGCTGGATCTGCGGTTAGCGGGTAAAACTGACTGTAGGCCAGCATCTGGCCAATGCGGTAATTGGAATCGATTTCGTGTCCTGCCTTAACGGCGAGGGCAGAAGCAACGAACTGGTTGTGTGCCCCTTGGGCCCGGTTTTGCGCACTGCCGTCAATCAGCCCACCGGCAACAAACGGCATCATGTCCATGCAGTTGATTTCGTTAAAGGTCAGCCAGTAGCGAACTTTACCGGTGTAGCGCTTGAACACAGTGGTGGCATACTTCACGTAGAAGTCGATCAGATCACGGCTTGCCCAGCCGTTGTACTTGATGGCAAGGTGCAGCGGCGTCTCATAGTGGGACAACGTGACGAGGGGCTCGATGTGATGGGCGTTGAGTTCGTCAAAAACGTGGTCGTAAAATTCCAGCCCAGCTTCATTTGGGGTTTCGTCATCGCCGTTCGGAAAGATGCGGGACCAGTTGATACTCATACGGAAGGTTTTGAAGCCCATTTCCGCCATCAGGGCAATGTCTTCCTTGTAGTGGTGGTAGAAATCGGAAGCCACGTGGCTGGGGTAAAATTCACCTGGCAGAATCGCCGGCTCGGCGCCTTCGGGAGCAACTCGCTTACCCCCAAAGCCCAATTCAGAATAGCCAGTTTCACCCGTTTCTCGATTGATCCAAGTGATGTGGCGAGGCTGTTTGTTTGAGCCTGCAGTCATCACATCCGAAGTGCTTAGGCCTTTACCATCAGCATCAAAGCCGCCTTCGACCTGGTTCGCTGCGGTCGCGCCGCCCCATAGAAAATCTTTGTTGAATGCCATTTATTTTGCCTCCTGAATGGTTAAATCTGTGCCGTTTGACTTGGTGCACTTCTGGTACCAGAAGTAAGAGTCTTTCTTATACCGGTCGTAGGTCCCTTGGGCGTTGTCATCAGCGTCGACATAAATGATGCCGTAACGTTTACTCATCTGCCCGGTGCTTGCAGCGGTGAGGTCGATGATGCCCCATGGCATGTAGCCAATCAGATCCACCCCGTCGGTGATTGCATCCGCCATGGCCTCAACGTGTTGCTTCATGTAGTTGATGCGGTAAGGGTCGTGGATTTTACCGTCAGGCGTCAACGTGTCTTCGGCACCTAGCCCATTTTCGGTGACCATGAGAGGCTTTTGATAGCGCCGGTAAAACTCATTAAGGAAGAAACGCAGGCCCATTGGATCGATCGGCCAGCCCCACTGACTTTCCTTCAGGTAGGGGTTCGGGGCCCCAAACGCTCCAGCGGCACCGTCATGCCCTTTGCTCTTGTCAGTAGTGACACATCCGGTGGCGTAGTAGCTGAAGGTTACGAAATCGACGGTGCCATTCTTCAGAATCTGATCATCGCTCGGTTGCGTTTCAATTGCGATTCCATTGTCGCGAAAGAACCGTTTCATGTAGTACGGATAAGCACCGTTGGCTTGTACATCAGGACAGAAGAACAGGCCGGTTTGCAGCTGTTGTTGCCAAGCCAACATGTCCTCAGGCTTTGGCGTGAGGGGATAAGAAGTTAGTCCGGCAATCATGCAGCCAATCTTGTTTTCCGGATCGATGGCGTGTCCGAGATTCACGACACGGGCACTGGCAAGAAACTGGTTGTGCAGCGCGGTGTAACGCTTACTCTTATCTTTTGCGGTTTCCTCAAAATCTGGGAGTATCCCATGGCCGCCGGCAATTGACAGAATGCCACCGTCGAAGTACCCACCACCTGGCATCGTCATCGCGTTGATCTCGTTGAACGTTAACCAGTAGTGAACCAGACCCTTATATTCAGACATCACGGTATTAACGTAGTGCACATAGAAGTCGATGACCTTGCGGTTGTACCAGCCATCGTATTTTTCCGCCAGTCCGTAAGGCGTCTCGTAATGCGATAGGGTCACAAGAGGCTCGATGCCGTATTTCTGAAGCTCAGTAAAAACATTGCGATAAAAGGCGATTCCTTCAGGGTTTGGTTGGTTCTCATCGCCCATTGGGAAAATGCGCGACCAAGCGATCGACATTCGAAACATCTTCAGGCCTGCGCCTGCCAAGAGCTTGATGTCCTCCTTGTAGTGGTGGTAGAAGTCAGACCCTTTGTGTGACGGATAGATGTACTTGTCATCGATTGGCTTCACGAATTTACGATCTTCGGTCTTGGTCCCTGTGGTGAGATAGTCTTCAGTCGCGGGACCCTTCCCATCCTCGTTCCAACCACCTTCAAATTGATTAGCGGCAGTGGCACCGCCCCAGAAGAAACCTTTTGGAAATTCTGCCATGTGTGTGTGCTCCTTTTCTAGACGACGAATTAAGCTTGTTTAACGTGTACAGCTGAAGCATTGTCTTTTGTCTTATCAGTTGAAGTGGTCGTTTCCTTATCACTGGCTGGCTCATTGTAAAGAATCATTGTTGCGATAAAGGTAATAACCATGCCAATGGTCATGCCGACCAAAGCCCAAACGAAGCTCATGATGGTTTGACCAATGAATATGGGGGTGCCAAGCAAACCCGCACTACCAGCCATAGCATAGGCCTTAACTCCCATCAATCCTGCAAACGCACCACCGAAGAAGCTACCAACCATTGCGCCGTACATAGGCTTCTTCAGTTTCAAATTGATCCCGAACATAGCGGGCTCAGTAACACCAGCAAGAATCGCAGTGACCGCGCAAGAAAATGCGGTTGAACGAAGCTTCTCATTGTGGCGCGTCTTGACGCCCACTGCCAGAGATGCAGCGCCCTGGTCAAGGTTATTTATGAAGCTGGAAATGAACACAATTGGTTCATAACCGACTGTCGCGAAAGTCTGGAGTGCATAAGGGCCCAAAGCAGTATGCATGCCGGTCATGACTAGCCAAGGCATTAGTGATGCTAGTAGACCAACGCCGACAAACCCAATGGTGTTGTAGATCCCGAGAACCGCCTTGGTCAGGTAAGTGCCCAAGAACGCGCCAGCTGGAGCCAGTACCCACAAAGTGATGGGTGCCATCACCAAAATGGTGAAGAACGGTACAATCAGCGACTTCAGTGAATCAGGGGTCCAGCGCGTGAAGAAACGCTCAACGTAAGACATCACGAACACGGCTAGAATACTTGGGAAGATCATGTTGCCGTATGTTGCGCTGTAAATTGGGATGCCCATCAGTGACAGGGCTTTGCCCGCAGTGACGGCGCTTACAAAATTGGGATGAATAAGCATTGCGCCGAGGAACATGCCCAATCCTTGGTTAGCACCGAACTTCTTCGCCGCGGTCGCACCAACAAAGACAGGCATGAAGTAGAATGTTGCATCACCGATAAAGTTTAGGACAGTATATGAGGGACTCTTCGTCGTGAGGACCCCCGCCATGGTCAGAACCAGCAGGAGAACCTTGACCATCCCACCACCAATCGAAACGGGGATCAGTGGGATAATGCTGCCGGCGATCGCGTCGAGCACATTGTTGAATGAGAACTTCTTCTTTGGCGCATCGTCATCATCAGCAGGGACTTCACCGTCGCCTTTGAGGTCGTTATCTGCTAAGACCTCGTTGTAGGCAGTGCCGACATCTTGGCCAACAATGGCTTGAAACTGTTCCCCGGACCACTGGGCACCGATCACTTTATCAAGGTTTTCGATGGCGTCCTGATTGACCAGGGTCTTGTCTTTCACGTTGAAGCGCAGCCGGGTGACGCAGTGGGTGAAGAAGACGATGTTGTCCTTACCACCCAATAGCCCAACGATATTTTGGGCAATATCTTCGTATTTCTGTTTCTTTGCCATGGTTATTTCCTCCTATTTTTTCCAATGAAAAACCCTTCAACAAGCGGACGTAGACTGGTCGTGTCTGCGCCTTGCTGTTGAAGGGTAATGCCCGCGTAGGTTACAAGCCTTCTTTTGCACAAAGTCGATTAACATGCATCATTAAGTATAATTTCTCTTCATCCTCAAGGGTGAAGCCGCGCTGCTGCTGGAGATACTCGGCAATTTGGTCCACGCATTCGGCGACCTTCGGATAATTCTTACGCGCATCTGCGTACATTTGCTGGTTATCTGTGTTGAGTGATTTGCCTTGCGTTTCTCGTTTAAGCAAGTACTGCATATGGGTGACAAACCTTGAATAATTGAAGTCGTGCTTGTCGATGTAGAGTGAGAAGAACCCCGCGATGATGTCGGTAATTTCGGATATCAGATCACTGTTCTCCTCGTTTTTGAGCGGCGCTTCCGACATGTTTTTGGCATTGATAATGTGAAGCGCCAAGTTACTGGCCTCTTCGGTGGGTAGATGAGCTTTTAGCCGTTTATTGAAGATAGCCAGGGCCTTTTCGCCTAACTCGTACTCGTCTGAGTAGAGGTTCTCGATGTCGTACCGCATCGGGGCGGCAATCACCATGCCGGTTTTGCGGCGCTGAATGGCAAAGTGGATGTGGTCGGCCAGGGTAAAGACTAGGTTGGAACTGATTGGCACGTTGACGTTCATTCGGATCATATCGACGACTTCAGCGGAGGCATCGATGATGTCCTCAGGAATCTCCTTGGCAAGACCCACGTACATCGAATCGACGTTGTAGAAAGTCCGTCTTATTGAAGAGAGGTCTGTAATCTCATATGGCATCTCCGGGAAACCAAGGCCACGGCCAATCGCGATGAGCTCATGATTCTCGTTGTCCAAACAGACCGCGACATTGTTGTTGATTTTCTTCCCCAGTTTACAATTCAAGTGCAACACCTTAGCGACTAGACCAAAAAGGCCATGAAGACCTATTCTTGTTAGTGCAACCAGACAAGAAAGCAGGAATCTTCATGACCCACTCTCAGATTAACACTCACAAGCA
>NZ_BOLU01000018.1:0-52966 GCF_016861825.1 Lacticaseibacillus sp. 866-1
CTTGTTGCCGCTTAATAAAACGGTGATCTTGCTCAATCAGATTATTGCGATATTTGGAGCACTGATGCACACCTTTGTGCAGATAGCCTTCCCTAGTAAGCTTTTTAATTGCCTTTAGGGTCGCTCCGTACTGATCGGTCACTAATCGATGTGGAAGACCATAGGTCTTTAAAAGGCGTTTGAGAAAATGATAGGCCGAGTTAAAGTCACGCTTCTTGCGCAGTTGAAAATCAAGCGTAAGACCTTGATCATCAATGGCACGGTAGAGGTAATTCCATTGACCTTTGATCTTGATATAGGTCTCATCCATACGCCAACTTTTGGAAGTGCGCCGATGGCGCTTACGCCATAGAGCCCGCATAATCGGTGAGTAATGTTGTACCCAACGCATGAGGGTTGTGTGATGCACGAAAATACTACGGTCGCGCATCATTTCAACTAAATCTCGATAACTGATGTTGTAACGCAAGTAGTAGCCTACGGCAAAAGTAATCACTGATTGATTGAATTGCCGTCCTTTAAAATAATCAGTCATCTGAAAACCTCCAGTTTCAATTCATGATACAGGATGCACTCTCCCTGAGTAAACTTTGCACCAGAACCGAGTCAGCAAAGCAGGAGCACAGCGCAATCTCAGCGCTATGCTCCTGCTTTATCAATTGATCTAATGTTCGATTGCCACGTGGCTGTCACTCGGGTGACAGTTCAATTCTGCCTCGTCGGCGACGATGGTATCAATACCTTTGCCAATTTCAGTGACTAGTCCGCATACCAGTGCATTTCCCATCATGAAGTAGCGTGCGCTCTTAGGCATACCGGCGGTCCAATTATCAGGGAATGTTTGCATCCGTTCACATTCTATCGGATCCAGGAGGCGGAGGCGGCCGGTTTCCTTATCCTGGATGACGTGCGTGCTGCGGTTGATGCTGTGTTCTGACGTCAGCATTGTGCGCCCAGGCCGGTCGAGTGGATCAGGAAAGGCCATACCACCTTCAGCGTAAAAGTACGTAAATCCAGTAGCGGCAGTGCGTTCTTCCCGCTTTGAGCCTTTTAGATACTCGAACTTTTCTTTGCGCCCGGGCTTTTGATCAATGAAGAGCTCTTCGTCATCAACATGATCCAGGACAATCTCATCAAGTGTGGTGGAATGGCCTGTATAGGCAGGTAGATACTTGCCTGTAAAGACTTGACCGTCTTGCATGATGCCTGTGTTTTCGAAGTGGAAGGAGAAGTTGTCGGAGAAGTCAACAATGCCGTCATAACCGTCCAATGTAGTCTCTTTTTTAAGGGAGAGCTCTGGCATAATTGGTAGCGCCGTCGAGTAGACGCTGCGTTCGACGATTGCTTTTTCTAAGCTGCCAGTGGCTTCGATGGTTTTGTAGTATTCAGTGTCTCGGCGGTAAGCAAAAATGAAGACGCGGCGCCGGCGTTGTGGGAAGCCGTATTCAGCGGCATTGAGCATACGCCACTGCACACCGTAGCCAAGCTGATTCAAGGTGAAGAGAATCATCCCGAAGTCGCGGCCGCGCTGGCGGGGACCCGGTGATGAGAGTAGGCGATCGACGTTTTCAAGTAGGATAAATGGCGGGCGTTTTGCGTCAACGGTGTCGCGAATGTCCCACCAGAGAACACCTTTTTTACCTTCAATGCCTTTGGCACCGGAATGGGCTACCGAATAATCCTGGCATGGAAAGCCACCGACGAGTAGGTCAATGTCTGGAATTTTTGTTTTATCGACGGTATTAATGTCTTCGTTGGAGTTGATGCTGGTGTCACCAAAATGGCGGACGTAACAGTCGAAGGCGTACTGATTTTTGCGGCCAGGTTCCCATTGGTTTGCGTAGACCGTTTGCCAGCCCGAATTCAAGGCATCAAGTCCAACCCGGAATCCGCCAACTCCTGCGAATAGTTCTGCGACTCGTTTTTTCATAAGTTGTTTCTCTCCGTTCGGAATTTCATTTTAGAATAGTCTTAGCTTACACCAAAAATAACTAGCGATCAAGTGTTCGTTTGATCACTAGTTACTTCTGAGATTATAGATAAGCCTCGTTTTCGAGTAGTTTGACCATGGTGGTGCCCTTCACCCAGATGTCCTGGTGACGATAGGTCGCAATGCCGTGAACGATAAGCGATTTGTCCTTGCCATCAATGCCGGTGCCACGGACGAAGACATCGTTGTCAGCAGATTTCATCAAGTTAGTCTCGGTCATCGGCAGCTTAGTTTTGGGACTGAAGCGCTGCTGGCCGGTAGCTGTGTACATGTATGAGACCTTGAGCTGGTCTGTATTGAGTAGAGTTCGAGTGTGATCCCAAAGCCGCTGCACTTTGCTGCGGATGAACGCATCACTAAAGGAGTATCGCTTGAAACCAAGAAAGACGTTATCAAGCAGTTTTGCGTCAGTTGATGGTTCTTTGAAGACACTAACGAGGAACTGGGTTTCGGCAAAGTAGTTGTAGATTTCGGAGTCAGTGAACTCATCGTCTTCGTTGCCCCAGGACATCACGTCCATACCTGAGAACTTCGTATCCTCAGTACGGCCACCATTTTTGGAGAGGACAAGCGTTTTGGGCTTAATTCCCATCTCTTTAAAGAGCGGGACGCTGGCGAATTTAGCGTGTGGGCTACCGAAGATGGTGCAGACGATGGTCTCAGCGATGGACTTGCTGACATCGCCTGCAGCGGTTGGTTTCCAGGTGATGTTTAGCGCATCCAGCAGCTGCCGCACGGTCATGCCGTGATACTTCTTAGCGGCGTTATGTAGGCGTTGATCGAATTCAGAGTAGGACGCGATATTGGTGTCATCAGCCTCAACGCGATTGGTAAAGTAGCGTTCGGCGATGGTCGAAACAACTGTGCGCTTAAAACGAATCCGCGGATGGTGAGGCCATTTAGGCGCGGTGTCGAGGAACATCAGGTCTTTACGTAGAGCAGAGGAGAGGGCAGGATAGCCATCATTTGGGGCAATCCCACGCGCTTGTACGTCGCGGATAAAGTCTTGGATAAGCAGCCAGTCCTGCTGCAGAATCTCAATTTCACTTTGCGTCAGGTGAACGAAATCATAGCCAAGCACTGGAAAGTTGGCGTATTGCGACGCCGTGACGGTTTTGTCGGAGTCGTAGAGGTAGAAGACAAGCAGCAGGTTGGCAATTTTATCCCAGAAGTCTGAATCATAGAAAGTCTCTTCAACAATTTTATCTGGTGACACAGCGGTAATTGACATTGGTTCCTTAGCTTCATATGGGATTGAAGCATTGCGAGCTTTGCCTTTCTTGTAGCGAAGACCTGTAGTTTTTACCTCAACCAACCGCCCATCGACAGAGAGATCCGGTCGCTGCGCGTTGTCGGAGGGATAGCCGATGACCGAGTTTTCGATGACATTACCAGCAACGCCAGTTTTCTTCGGGAATTGTTTGACGGAATCAAATTCACCCTTTACATCTAATTCGCCGAGTGTTTTGTCAACGGCAGCATTGAGCCGACGGAGCAGATCAGATTCGGTAATGTGATGACTGGGAATTGGCATGACGGTTCCTCCTAATAAGTAATAGATAAATGTTACCCGCGTTTTTTCGCCATTATCTAGCATGATTGTGAAGTCTGGACGGCCGCCACCATTACCGCCGGTTTTGGAGGGGTTTGACTTTAACGATTGATCAATGCTAGGATCTGCCGTTTCATTTTCTGATGCTATAATATGCCACCCGAGATCTCGAATCTGATCGTCCGCCCATTGCTTCACGGCTGTTTCAATGCTTGCTGCCATTTGGCCCACCGCCTCAATCTTCATTTGTGTGTTCATTCAATTAAACACGATTAAGGCTAATTATAAACGTCATAGGCTCGAAACGCAGTATGTCAGTTCACAAAGCACGAATCTTACGACTGTGCATGATTCAATTAGTGCCAAACAGGTTAATCAAAACGGCGAAGTAGTCTGCAGCTTCCTCTACTGTAAAAAAGTCGATGACATTCAGCTCACTAACCCTTGACCCATCGATAATGACAATTGTCACCGCATCCATGCTCTCACCCCCTTATCAAAAGATTACGCGGTCTGATTGCTCATCGCCCAGCCAATGGAAAACGTTTGCCCCATCAGGGTATACCCTGGTGGGACATTTTCGGAACCCGTCAAATTAACGTTTATCGTGTCCCACCAGGGTGTATTATCAAAGAAAAAGAAATTTCCACGGTTCGGTACATGTGTATGTACTTATCGGAGAACCCCATCTATAATAGAAGTAAATAGTCGGAATCGCTTAATCAGAACACAACGACGGGAGTGAAGGCATTGGCGAAAACAATCAGTAAGCAGCAGAAATGGAACGCAGCTCACCGAGAAGCGACCCGGATTGCTAGCGATCGAAGTGCAACCAAGCGCTTCATCCAACGATACGCCACGGCTGACGATCTCGTTGCAGTTGAGAAAATGGTACAAAGCCAGCGCGCAGCATTGAAGGAACGTGAGGCAGAGGCGATCCGGCCGTTGGATCTGTATGCCGGGGTTATCGGGCACTCATCAGATGATCAGCCTCCGCGAGGCTTTGATGTGATTGAGTCGGCGGACGTTATCACGGCCTCCTTTGAAGGCAAGTTCCTCGTCAAAACACCAGACCGAAGCAAGCTGGATCCGTTTAGCTTTGATTGGCACCAACGCGAAACGCTTGCAAGTGACCACCTGGACGCCTGGTGGCAATGGGAATCAAAGCTGCCGAGGCTGCATACGGAGAGCCGCATATTCCGCGCCTATCCGGTGGAGAAACGCGTCGAAATCGAAGCGGAGCTGGAGAAGCAGTTTGGCTATCAGCCAAGGTTCAAGGTTCGTTACAGTGCTGCGGCACTGACACGACGGGAAAATGAGTTCTTCAGCCCGTTCTCTGAAGAACCTATTATTAGATGGGAAGGCGCTGGCCGGGGGTACTGGCCAACCCAGCAGACCGAAGTGGTGAGCGGTAATCTTTCTCTGGTTGAAGATCAGCCCTGGGAGGAAGGACACCCGCCATTGCTGGAAACAGAAGTGCTGCGTCCAGCCTATGAGGCGCTAAGCAAAGAAGACAAACCTGTGTATGTACCAACAGACCAGGCCCCGGTGCTGAAGCCCAGAAAGTACCAGGCAATCAAGGTCACGCGACGCACGCAAAAGGATGGTACTGAACGAGAATACCGCAAACCCGCTGGCCAATATCGCGGTCTCAACCGCACGGAAGCGTACAAGGCTTATCGTAAAGATCACCCGCACGCGAACCTAGACAACATCGAGCTTGAGGAGATTTAGACAAAGTGGGCCAACTCGGCCCAAAGTTGTGCTGAAAGGTGGGGTAACTTTGGCAATCAAGGCAACGAATACACAGATTAAGGTCACAATGACGCCTGAGCAGCGCTTAGTGCTAGACCAGGTCAAAAGCACAAGTGGCGAACGAACTTCGGAACTTATCAATCGGCTACTCGCGACCGAGCTAGCCTTGCAGCAGGCCGGCCTCAACCACGACTTGCACGCTAAGCAGAGAGGTGGACACTAATGGCCAAAGTTGGTTATGCGCGAGTCAGCACGACAGATCAAAATTTGGCGCGTCAATTTGCCGCCTTTGACCAGGCGGGCGTCACGAAGGTATTTGCCGACAAGCTAAGCGGCAAAAACCTGGAGCGGCCGCAGCTCAGGGCGATGCTTGATTACATCCATGAAGGCGACGAGGTGGCGGTGCTTAGCGTAGATCGCCTGGGTCGCAATAACGCTGAGCTGAGCCAGGTCATCGGGATCATCAACAGCAAAGGCGCTATGCTGAACATCTTGAGTTTGCCTACTTTTAGCGAGATCAAGGAACCTAACTTGCGCCGCCTGATCATCAACATTTTCCTGGAGCTGAACAAATACCAGGCCGAGGAAGAGCGCAGAAAGATTCTGGAGCGGCAACAAGAAGGCATCGCCGAAGCTAAGAAACGCGGCGCGTATAAAGGTGGCCGAATCTTGTACTCCGCCGACGTTCAGAACGCCAAGAATCGTTTGGCCTACGAGCAGCTGGTGAAGCTTGTTGGCGAAGGCGTGCCCACAAAGGAAGTTGCGCGAAGAATCGGCGTCGCGCGCAGTACTGTCTACCGAATCATCAAGAGAGATCACCTCAAGGACTGATTACAGAAACGAGAACCGGTGCCCAGGTTGAGAAGACCAGGATGGTGGTTCTCTTTTTTTGATCCTTCAAGCCAGGCCACAGCCTGCACTCACAAACCGAGTGTAGGCTGTTCAACGTTATGTGGCGGCGCGCCCAGGGGGCCCTTGCGCACGCCACGGTTACTTTAGTCTCCTACTGCTGTTTTGCGGTCTTGCAAGAATCCAGAAGGAGTGATCAGTGCTTGCCCTGCTTCGCAGTGCCTGGCGTACCGCCAGAAGCCCGCCGCGCTTTTCTTCATCTCTCGCGCTACGCCTAACGCCGCTTCGCAGCTACACCGGAACCCTTCCACCGGCAAGGGGCGAAAAACTTTTGCAAACCCGGCAAAACTTTTTGCGCTCAGCCCACCCTTGCCGGTTCCAGGAACCCGGTGTTACGGCTACGACGTCGAGAGATGAAGAAAAGCGCAAATGCGCAGTAGAAGGTCGGGCCGGAAGCCCAGGAGGTAATCTGATGAAGACGACAATCAAAGTAACTCAAAATGCGGTTATGGTAACATCTGTGAAACTGGTGCAAACGAAAATACCGCTGTCATGGGCCGGGGTTCCTATCCTTGGCGAGCTCACGGCAACATACGTGGCCCAACAAATCATCGGCGACGATGCCAGCGAGAGTCTGTTGGCAATGTTCCTAGATACTAAGAACCAAGTCATCGCCGCCCAACGCGTGTTCATTGGCACAGTCAACAAGGCCCTTGCCGCACCACGCGAAATCTTACAATCAGCGCTGTTGTGCAACGCCGTGAGCTTCATCATGGCTCACAACCACCCCAGCGGTGATTGCACCCCATCGGACGCAGACCGCCAGCAGATGCAAGCAATGGAGCTAGCCGGGAACGTTGTGGGTATCAAAATGTTAGATAGTCTGGTCGTATCGCCGGAAGACGCGTACTCAATCAAGAGCAACGCCCACATGGCCTAGGAGGGATAATCATGAAATCATATATCATCTATTGCGGGTATCAAATTCTGGGAGAGCAGGCCGACTGGTCGGAACACGTCAGCGCACGCAATGAGCTAGAGGCTCTTAAAGCGGGCAAGCAGAGCATTCTTGCACAATCCGTTCGACGGCCAGACGAGTACGGTGTGAACGTTGCACAGGCCGACAACCCAGAGCACGTAATCATCGGCATGGACTACATCGGATAGGAGGCGGACAGTATGAAGACGGTATACGAGGACGTTGTGAAGTAACCAGCCGACAAGCTGGCCCAGACCATGCAGGACATGACGTACTGCTGGAATGAAACCGTGGTACCCAAAAAACACTACAAGAAGCTCCTCACCAAACAGCTAGAGGAGGTTGTCGCGGACAGCGTTAGCGTCAGCATGGTTAATGCCTATTACAAGACGCTGGTGGAGTTCAACAAGGGAAACCGTGAATGGTACGTATCGGCCTTGTTGTGCATTGAGCTGGGCATCAACCCTAGTAAGGCCAGCCAGCAAGAGCTGGAGGCCGTCAATCGGGCCACGCTAGCGGCGCTGGCCGGGCCCGACGGCGGACTTTTGGCCCCCGACCTGAAAGCGGTATTTGACCAAGCAATGTTAGGAGCGTGAGCAAAAATGCCATTGAAATCAAGCATTCTAAGTTACCAAGACCGGGGCCGGTGGGGCAAGAGCAGTTACCGAGGTAACGTATCAGGCCACGTCATCAAAGACTTACTAGAGACGTATCGGCCGAAGAAATTTGTGGAGGTCTTTAGCGGTGGCGGCACGGGCAAGGACGTAGCTACCGACCTTGGCCTCACTGACAGTGTTCACCTAGACCTATTGACCGGCTGGGACGCGCTCAAGGACGACATGCCGGTGCAGTCAGACTTTGTGTTCTCGCACCCGCCGTACTGGGACATCATCGACTACGCGACCCAACGCGGCGCCTACGACCCGGACGACCTATCAAATGCCATGCCCTACGCGGACTTCATCAAGGAGCTAGACATTATCAACGAGAAGATATACGACAGTCTGGTCAAGGGCGGACGACATGCTTTCCTAGTCGGAGACGTTCGCAAGAAAGGCCACTACTACTCGATTATTAAAGACATGACTTGGTACGGCGACCTAGAGTGTCACCTCATCAAGGAGCAGTTCAACACTGTTAGCGGGCGGAAGAGCTACGGCGGGACGTTTGTCCCTATCGCGCACGAGCACTTGTTGGTATTCAAAAAGGGCGAAATCTGGCAGGTCAACATCAAGTACACCAAAGACTTCACCCGAACAATGGCCGACATGCCACACGCAACTTGGCGGGACCTCATCTATTCTATTGTCAGGGGACGCGGCGTTACGAAGCTGGCCGACCTATACGACGCCTTGGCCAAGACTGCCAAGGCGCAAGGAAACCCTAACTGGGAAGCAAAGGCCCGACAGGTGGTGCAGGACGAACGCTATTTTGAACGTGTCACACGCGGCGTGTATCAAGTGGCGTAAGAGGCCCAGCGGGAGCTGGCCCGTTTCCTTCACATTGAGACCGTGTTATAATATAGACAAGCGAAAAGGCACCCCACAAGGAGTGCCCTTCCACAGCAGAAGCCGTTTAAAGAACGGTGGTACAAAAGTCACAAACTAAAGCCGCGACCTCTCGCCAAAGTTGAAGCGGCTTTTAGTTTGCTCATTTTTTCCGGACGAAGCCGGTTGCTTTCATCAGCTTGCGCACTGCATTGACCAATCGCGTTACCGCGAGGACAAGCAGAGCTAGCGCACTGACAAAGGCCGTGATTGTCGCCAAAGCGCCAATCAAAAGCAAACCCGTACCTCCTTCCGTTGGAATTAAAGGTTATGAACCTTACGCCCATAAGCCTCACCTTCTCCCGAATATGAAGATACCACCGCTCATTAACTTTTCTGCTTCCTATATTATATCACAGATGCCGTCAAATGCTTAGAGCCACAAGCGTTTGACGGTATTTGATTGCCATCTCGCCGGGTAGCCGCCGCGCGGCCGAGGGAGCAGTGCGGCGGCCGTCCCGGCTGGGAGGGCGGGGGCCACGCCCCCTCACGCCCTCCGGGCAACACAGATCACGAAGCGAACGATCAAAAGGATGCAGCATAGTAAACGGTACGGCAAAACCCAGCCGCACTCGTTTGTCGCCTCCAGAAGCTCCCTCGGCCGCGCGGCGGCCTGAAACTACCAAGAACGGGTAGTTTCAAAGGCTTGCGCTGCTGTGCAGCGCCTGGCGATCTGCCAGCAAGACCTGGCGCCTTTCATTGGTTCTCACGCTCCGCCTACCGCCGCTGCGCGGCTACACCGGAACCCTTCCGCCAGCAAGGGGCGAAAAACTTTTGCAAGCCCGGCAAAACTTTTTGCGCTCAGCCCACCCTTGCTTGCTCCAGGAACCCGGTGTTACGGCTACGACGTTGAGAGTCAACGAAAGGCGCAAATGCGCAGTAGAAGGTCGGGCAAAAGCCAAGGAGGGCAAACATGAGAACACTAGCAGATTTTTACAGCGTGATGGCCACAGCGGATTATGGTGAGGAAGGCGAGACGTTCGGCGGCGATGGATGCGGGCTATACGTGTTCGGACTGGTGGCCGTCAGCACCGTTGAAAAAGAAGACAGCGTTCAGGTCACGGTCACATCACCTTATTCCTCAAGAATCTATGAGCAATCAACTAAATCTGATTACACCCAAATCCTTGACGCAATCGAAGATGCTCACGTTTCGACATTTTAGGAGGCAACCAAAATGGAAATCGCAACCTTTGCAAAGCTGGTAGAAGCGTATAACGGCGAAGATGAAAGTTTAGGGAATCTGCTTGATGCTGAGTTCTACAACATCGTCGTTGACCAGGGCCTAACCTCAACTGAAGAGGTCATCTTCAATGGTATTGTTCAAGACTTGTCGTTTACTTCAGCCACTGAGTCTACCGACCCCGGCGCTAATCAGGCGACTGCACAGTGGCAAGCAGAGATGGTGGCGGACGAAGGCCGGGAAATCAAACGAATCTTGCGAAAGACCGCTTCAGAGTGGGACGCACTCAACAAGGTTGAGAGAGACGAGTACCTGCCAGCCAACTTTTTCTGGGAAGCACAATAATAGGATGCCGCCGTTGAGGCGGCTTTTTTCTATGCGCTAATGACGATTGAACGTGTTCCCCGAAGGATATAATGGACAGAAAACCCGCCGAGGTGTATACTACGTGTATACGAGAGGGGCGATTCAGAATGACAGTCAAAGCCAGATCAGTTGGAAACTCTGTGACGCTGACAGTACCAAAGGAACTTCGCGTCGAAGAAGGACAGGAATTTGACGTGCAACGTAAAGCCGACGGAGCCATCGTTTTTACCCCAAAGCACCGCAACCCATTTGAAGGTGAATGGTTCAAAGCAGACCTCAAGCAAAACGACGTACTGGGTGACCAGGAGGTGCTGGATAGTGAGTGGGACTGAGTACATTCCGCACAAAGGCGACATCGTGAGTGCCAGTTTTGACCCCAGTGCTGGCAAGGAGATTCAGAAGCGCCGACCAGCCCTAGTCGTCAGCAATGCCCAGTACGCAAAATTAACGGGCCTTGCGGTCGTGTGCCCGATTACTCATGCAGACAGCAACCGATTCAGAGACACCGGACTGCTCATTCCACTTCACCAGAAGAAAACGGAAGGGTACATCAACCCGCTTCAATTTCATACGTTTGATTTCCGTCGTCGGCGATTTGAGCGGATCGAGACCGTTGCAACCGACACGCTGGCGCAAGCGTTACAAACAATCAACGACGTAATCAATGCTACTGAACCCCGGAAGCGTGGCTCAGTCAAAGGCTGACTAATATCAGCCTTTTTTGGTGTCGTCAGAGGCGATTCTGACGCGTTTTTGTGCGAGACGGCGAACAACTATGCGGCAACGGCCTCAAAATAGGGCAAAAAAATAGCCCCGCCGCCCGCGTCGGCGACGGAACTAATGCAATTTTGAAGCATAATCATTCACCATGCGTAAACAGGTGTCGTCATCATTTTAGGCTGAATTGCCCAGTCTTATAGTTGATTTTAACGCCCGCCTGCTGGTTAAAGACCCAGAGGCTCAGGCGCAGACCGTTCGGATTTTTGAGGGACTGCACAATCACGTGTACGCCACGCGGTACCAACTCCGATCCACTATATATGGGTATGGCCTGGTATGCGACCGCTTCGTCCTGGTGCGCTTGCAGGTAATTTCGTGTGAGAGTCTCAGGATAAGCCATGCCGCCAGGGTTACGCATGTCGTTGGTGCCCACATTTTGCGCCCGCGTGCCAAGAATCACGTTGTGGGTTTGCATGTCTCCATTGAGTGACCAGGCGACCAGGTGCGACTTGTTGTACAAGTATCCCCGGTACCCCGTGAGTTGCACAATGCGGTTGTTATTGATGCCGCCATGCCACCCCTTCTCTACTGAGTCTTTCGTTGCCGTGTATTTGGCATGCAAATACTCGCCAGAAACTCGCGTTTCTTCTGGGAAGGCGGGCCGGCTGACAACACTACTGTTGTGAAACATCATCGACTGATAGGTAACGATTGCCGTCACGCCCTGGGTTCTCCCGGCGCGATCAAGAGTCGAGTAATCAGTCGTCGCTGTGATATAGCTAGGCTCCTTCAAGTCACGGCTAACAGTACGCGCGAACACGCCCTCAAACTCCGGTTTGTTGTCCTTCACCACCATGTAGTTCTGCGGATACTTTTTAATGCTGAAGGGTGTCTTGATTAAAGCGTTGTCGGCCTTACTGTTCTCCACCGTTGCTCCTGGGAGGAGGCTTGATATTCCATCCACCGCCTTACAGCCACTGAGTGCGACCAGGGCCGCACCCAAGGTCAAGAGGCGGCCCAAATACTTCGTCTTCATTGTTTCCGGCCCCCTATCGTCCGGCTGCTTGTGCGGCGGCCTGTGCGGGCTGCTGAGATAATGCCGGAGCTTGCTTTTGCGATGCCTCTGCCTTGACGCCTGGTGCTTGCTGGTACTTTCGCTCGTCTTCTTTATCAACGGCGCTATAACCATAGGTCTTGATCAGGTAGGCCATCTCCTGCGGTGAGTCAGCCTCAAACAGACCCTTATTGAGCTGATTCGCCTGTACCGCTTTTAAGCGATTGTCACCATCTTGGTTCCGTTCTTGAATCACCTTCAGTGCGTTCTCTTCGTCCTTCTTGGCATAAATCCGGTCGATTACGCGGGTGGGAAACCCGCTCTCGTTTTGCACCTGCTTCAGTCGGTCGTTCCAATCTTTGATCTCATACCTTACCGGTTTCACGCCCAGCCTTTCGTACTGCCCAGCATATGACTTTATCTTGGTGATCACTGCATGTTGCATGGTTGGATCGAGGGCCGGATCCAGGCGCTTGACCAGCGCCTGATAATCCAGACCATTTTGGCCGGTCAGGTCGTGCATGAGCCCGGCCAGCTGGCCAGTACGCTCTTCATATGCTTCACCGGCCGCCATTCCGTCGCTGTGAGTGAAACCGCCTTTCAGGCCAAACCAGTTGTTGACCTCCTTGTCGTCATGAAAGTTGGTTTCTACTTTATCCAGTGCGGCGAGCGGCTCCCATGGAACACCAGCGGTGGCGGCCTGCTGTTGCAGAACCTTTAGGCGTTCCTGTGGAATTGCTAGGTTATCAACCATGAAGTGCCCGTATGGAAGGGTCTCCCCGGTTTTGACGTTCACAAAAGCGTGTTTGTTGATCATCTCATCAAAGAAGCGGTGCCCGGCTGGGTCATTGTCTACACCAAAGCCGACCCGTTCGGGAACGGCGCCAGTGCGGGAATGAAAGTATGCCATTGCTTTTGTGACGGTCTGCGGCTTTAGTCCATCCATCGCAAAGAACATCGTGTCCTTTGTTTGCGGGTGCAGACTCAAGTACGATAACGCGTCGATTGGCGACTCAAAGACGTACAGTTGTTTCGGCCGACCGATGGAGAAGTTGAAACCGTAGTCCTGCTCTGAGTTCTTAGCAATCTGCTTGAAGGTACCGCGTGGGCCGTTGCGTTTCTTGTCGATCGTCGTTCCCTGAATCGAAGCGCCAACGCGCTCACCATCATGTGCCCAGACAAACACCGCGTTGCCCTTGCTGTCCTGTTGAATGAAGCCGCGCTGGTGAAGCTGATCCACAATCGAGGGATTTAGACCGCGTGCCAGCGTTAGGTAATCGCGAGCCTTGGTGAAATCTTGAGAGTTTTGAATGTCGTACTTAAACGGTTGCCGGTCTTCAGCAGCCACTTTGGTGGTGGAGAGACTGTCGTCGTTTAATGCGGTCACTGCCTTTTGGAAGTTATCGACGCCGACAACCTTCATCATGAAGTCGATGGTTGACCCCCCTACCTGGCGGCTGTTCCAAATGAATTGGTTCTTTCGGGCATTCACTTTCAGTGAATCGTGCTGATCCCAAGACCAATAATCACCTCCGTCATGTACCAAGTTCACGCCATTCTTGGCGGCAACATCAAGGATGGAAACTGCCTTGGCATGCAAGATCATCTTCTCCGTGATGCCCTTGTTAGCGGACTTTGGTTTTGCCTTTTCTACCGTCTGTTCTTCCCAGCTAGCCAGGTAGTGCGTGTCCGGCGAGGAATGCGGCAACTCACTCAGCAACGGGTTGTTTTCCCATTCCTTCAGCGTGTTTTGGCTAAATTCCAGGTGGCTCTTTGGCCCGCCGTCCTTAGCAAAACTGGTCAGTTGTAAATCTACATCTGGGCGGCTACTCTTCGTCAGTGTTGCATACAATCGCTCTTCACCATTAGCGTCTACCTGGGTAATCTTGAGTGCTTGCCCGGCGTGTTCGCGAAGCTGTTTGAACCACCATGCGCTGGCCTGATCAGATTTAATCATGATTTCATCCAGGTTCCCTGTCGCCGCGTGTGGTACCTCCGGTACGATTGATGCCGGGTCTCTTTGTTCTGAATGTTGAGGCTGCGACTGATTGGATGCTGGTGCAAGGGTGACGGCTGGCGTAGCCGCCACCACTTCATAACTGCCATCACGTACGACCTTCCGCTGCGCTGCGGTCAGATCCTGGCCTTCCATGACCAGTGCCTTTCCAGACTCAGCGACCAGGCGTACAACGCCCGTCGCGGCATGAACCTGGCCCCATGGTTCAACGTGCCCGTCGGTTACATCCAGCCCTGGGAAAAGGCCGAGAAGGTCGTTGTGATCGACGCCACGGGTTCCCATTTCATATTGACCACTGATGATACTGCCGTTGCGCAAAACAAAGATGCCTTCACGCGGGTTAGTCGTCAGTTCATCGCCAATATCGGCCAAGTATTTGAGAATTTGATCATCAGTGACCGGTGCAATCGTTGCTTCTGTTGCCATCTGTCATTCCTCCTTTTGAGCACAAAAAAATCGCAACCTGATTGGCTGCGATCATCGTTCAGGGCCATAGCCCTGATTCTGCTGACGCTGGCGGTCAGCTTCTTTTTCATCCTGCATTCGTTCATAGTCGCGCTGTGCTTTCGCACGCGCCTTCATGTCGCCGGAAAGCGCCCGGCGGATAGACGACAAGGCTTGGAAGATGCCCTGGTTAGGCTGGCCTCGCTGGGCCTTGTGGTTGGAGAGCCCGTTCGGATGCTCCTTCCTATAAACCGCGTCGTCTGTCTTTCTCATCTCGCTCAGGATCGAGTTGCCCATCCTGGCGTACAATTCATCATACTTACCGTGTTCGTAGTCTTTGGCCCGACCAGCTTCCTTACCTTCTTGACCAGAACCATACAGTGCCTCGCGAAAATCTGTCTCGGCCTTCAGCGCTTGATCAAACTCTTGCAACTCGCTTCCGTGATACCGCTGCATAAATTTTGAGCTAAAGGCGTCTAGCAGCGGCCGAACTTCTTGGAGCGCGTTCATGTTGTACTTCCACTTCCGCTTGTCGTCGGGAAGCACCTTGTAAATCTGCTGGTACAGCCGCAGCAAGTCAAAGTTCGGGAGCTTCCCCCAGTCATAGTCATGCTGCGGAAGTTCGTTACGGATCAGGCTGGAAAGGCGAGCAAGCGATTGATCCCGGTTGATTAACTCATTTGCGATTGACGACTTAAAGGTGGAAATTGTCGAGCGCTTAATCATTCCGTTTGCCGCTTCTTTTGCCTGCCCCTCGGAATCATGAATCATGATACTCTGGCGGGTTGGTTCGGGTTCAACAAAAGCAATATGCACGTGAATGTTGTCGGTATTAAGGTGAATTGATGCCGACCATACCGCTGTATTAGCAAGTCCTTCGTTGATTAGAAGTCCGCTCATGCCATGGCGAATTGACTCTTGGAGCTTCTCTTGGTCGAGCTGTTTACTTTGCATATCATAAAGTCCGTGGTCGGCCAGAAACCGATTGTCAAAGCTCACCACGGTTTGCCACATCAACGATCCATTCTTCTGTGCAAGAGCAAACTGGCGCTTCAGTTCAGTGCGTTCCTCCTGCGATAAAGAATCTTTTCCAGCGGTGAACAAACCTTTACTCTTTTCAGGGTTATTCATGTAGTGGTTGTATCCATCAAAGCGATTAACGTTCCAGTCCTTGAAGTGATCACTTCGCATTGCGTCGGGGCGGTCCATATAGTTCACGTAACCACTGAATCTCTTGTCGGCTGCTGGTACAAACTTCATTACCGTTACGATGCCCGGTGTCTTACTCATCGTCGTCACCAGGCTTCGATCTTGTTAACTTATCCTTACGTGCGACCTGGTAAGCATGAATCTGGTCTGCGACTTGCTTCTGCGTTGCGGTAACAGATTCTGCCATAACATCGGTCACAGGAATTGCGTCTTCCATGCCACTGATAATCAAGTACGAGTTGAGTAAGTTGGTCAGCACCCGAACGTTCTTATCGACGTAACCCGTCCGAATACGGATGAGATCGAGTTGCGGTTTTACCTCCTTGGCAATGGCTTTTGCTAAGGAGCTTTGACTCTCGGCTTGCACTTTAAGCATTGCGTATTCTTTAAAGAGTTCTTCCAATGCTTCTCCCCGACTTTTCAAACCACGGTCATGCTGAAACTTCTCAATCCACGACCAGCTTAGCTTTCCGGGAGTGTCGCTTTCCAGGTAGACAAAGTGTCGTTCCTTTTTCATCTAGCCCTCCTTGTTTGCTGTTAAAAGTGACACAAAACTATTTAAGGCAATCGTGGCTTCCACAAGAACCTTTTCGTTCTTTTCAAGCACTTCAGCGAGATTGTTTCTATCATCATTGACGTAGTAGTCAGTCGCATGGGAGTGAATAAGCTGTCTCAGATATTGTTCCCTTGAGATGCCTTTTTTAGTAGCTGCTTCGTCCACCACCACTAGGTCTGCACTGCTAATGTTCCGTATGATTGTCGTTGCCATAGTCCGATCTCCTCTCTAGTAACATGCACGCTTTTCTACTGCCGCTTGAGGCGCAGCGGTTCAAAGACCTGGCTGGGGCGAAAAGCCCAAGCCATTTGAAAGAGCATAATAGAAATCTGCTATCACATCATGATAGAACCCGCAGTGCCGGTTGATTTTAGATGCTAGCGGAATTAGGCTCCTTGCTACCCCTTTCAAGGGCGTTTGATACCCCTTGAAAGCAATTCAAATTGTCTCGTTTTCTGAAATGCTATCAATATGCTCATGAATGCTACCCCATGGTTCTCACGCTATTTCAACTGCTTCTGGTATTTTTGGCGCGCAATGCGTGCAGATTTGATTGATTTTTGTGCAGATGCTCGTTCGGTTTGCTGCGTCTTCAGTGAGCTTTCGGTGTCCGAAATCTTCTGCTTTGTTGCGGCCTTTTGCGATCCGGTTTGAACGGAAAGCGACGCTTTCTGCTTCTTCAAAGTAGCCTTGAGCGTTGCGATATTGGCGTCAGCGTCCTTCACTTTTTGACGATATGCGGTGATGCGTTTGCCGTAGAAATGAACCATGTAGGTGAAGTATTCCTGCTCCAAAACGTGATCAGATGGTGTTGAACTCTTGTCAAAACAGACGGCTTTTTGAATGCTAATTGGCTGCGAAGATGACATGGAAAGGCCGCCGTTCAGTTGCTTATTTGTGCCGATAGCGACGTACAGATTCGTCTGGTTATCAGGCACGTTCTTCACGACCAAGGCGTAGAAATCTTCGCTTACCTGAACCAGTTTTGCTGGCAGCTTTTCACCATTGCCAGCGCTGCGAGTGCGTACGTTGGCAGTGATCGGTTGCAACGGATCAATCTGGTTGTCCTTCACATAGAGGTTCAACTGATACGTCGTTTTGTTGGCGTAGCGTGATGCCCCTGCGAAAGTGAATTGGTTGTCGCCTTGGGTAAAAGACTGATCTGGTTTTACGCCACTTGCTGTGCTGCTTTTGGGAAATAAAAAAGCCACTGCAAAGGCAGCGGCGACAACGACGATGATTCCTACGAGGAGATAGATGAACTTTTTCTCGGCCCGATTCTGTGGCCTCATCGTGATTGTTGAACTAAAAGCACTCAACACTTCTCCTCCTTTCTACTGTTGGTTCATAGACACGCCAGGCTCCATCTCTGCGTAAACATACTCACTCCACTCGGTGATTTTCTCGTCCTTAAAAGTGAAGCGATAGAGGATGTCCTGCTTCTGTGGGTTCGTGTTTCCTGCTCCGCTCAAATCGAAGACCACTCGGACAGTTGCCTGGCGTTCATTGCCGTTTTCCGGCTGAATCTGCACGTCTCGGTTGTACCAAGTCGTGCTCCAACGGAAGTTGTCAGCGGCCATGCCGCCGGTCGGTACGACAACCAGGTCGTCGGCAATCTTCTTCGTTGAGATGGCCTCAATATCGTCGTGTTGCTTACGTGCGTTCTCATAAAATTGTGTGTGCAATGTGACGAAAGCCTTCGCGCGTTTGGTGATTGTATCGTTGCTTGCCTTCAAAGAAGCAAGCTCTTTTGCGTCTGCTTTTTCAGCTTGCGAGGTGCCGGAATCCTGCGGCGTTGACGTTGTGGTCGTTGTCTTGCCAGCGCCCTTATTCACCACAACATTAGTGCGTGGTTTTGCGGCTTCCTGATGAACCTGATACCATCCGACTCCGGCTGCGCCGGTGGCCAGAACCGCCCAGGTTGCTAACCCAAATACGATTTTCCCATTTGCCATTTCCTAACTCCTCCTTATTTGACTCTGCCAAAGCCGGCAAAGTGTGCTTGCCAGTATGACGATGTGTAGGTCGCAATATTAACATTACTGCCCGCAGCGTTGATCATTTGCGTACTTGAAAGGACAATGCCAACGTGTGTGATACGCGGCCCAGAATACGTGTGCTCGAAGAAGATTAAATCTCCGGCCTTCACTTCGCTCTTGCTTAACCGCTTGGTTGCATCGTACTGATCCTGAGCGGTACGGGGCAAGAAAATTCCCGTCTTCCGTAGCGCCCATTGTACCAGGCCACTACAATCAAATCCGGCCGGGTTTGCGCCGGAAACGTTCGCGCCAAAGACGTAAGGCTTGCCAAGTTGAGCTCTTGCTGCGGCGTAGGCTTGATCAAAGTAGCTCATCTTGTCTCCCATAATCTTGACGTTAGCGTTGCTTGCTCCCTTGCCGGTGAGCAGCGCATCAGCGTCCGCCGGAGTCATGAATTTTTTAATGATTGAGGTCACAGCCGACAACCAACCTGAGTTCAGATTTCCTGGATCGTTGCCAGCCCCAACTGGTGCATAGGCTTGTTGGAGAGCAGTCAGGGTGCTCAGCCCACGCACGACGACCAGGTTGTGGAGTGTGGCTGCGGTGCCGTCGATGCCTGCCTCAATGCTACTAAAGTGAATCACCTGGTTGCCGCTCATTTGACCACTAGGATTGTTGTCTACGCGGATAGCACGGCTGGTGCCCCAGCCAGATTCGTTAGCCATAATGGCGGCGAATAGCGCCGGATTAACACCCGCTTTTTGAGCTGCGGAAATGGTGTATTGCTCCTGATTAGCCAGCACGCCATGCCCGAACCCTTTATCCCAGGCGGCGTGAAATACCGCCGCGTCGAAAGCCATGTTGGTCAGCAAGCCGCCGCTTCCGGCGTCGGCGGCAAAGTCATCGGCCTCTCGCCCCATATACGCATCGACGCTGGCGAGAATGCCAATCATGAGCGACAGCCCCAGGAGAAGAACCGCCACACCCAGACCAAGTGGTACCAGCCACTTTCGCCAGCGCCAACCGGCCCAGACCCGACGCATTGTTGTGGATTGCTCCATATCAAGCACCCCCTGCGAAGACCCTCAGCTCATCATCAGTGACCTGGAACTGCATGTGCAGCTTGCTTGGCCCGGTCAGTAGATAGCACTCCCCTTTATCAAAGTTAGGAATCGTCGCAAAGTCCTGCTCGGTCATGATGCCCCCGAACAGACGACGTAGAATCCCAGGGTTCTTTGCAGTCTGGATGGTGGAAACGTCGTGCTTCAGAAGCACTTTGTATTGGCACAGGGAATAGATCTGATTGAGGGAGTTGACCGCCTTGACCATATCCCGATCAGAAACGTTGCTGCCGTTCGGAAACATACGCTCAAGGCGCTGCGTTGCTAGCACAATCGCGCCGAACATCTTGCGGCCTTCAGACATCAGCTTAACGAAGAAGTCGGCAGCAAACGCCTTATCAGTGTTCAAAATCGTGTGGCATTCATCGACGATAATCAGCCAGTGCTGAACATCCTCCAGTGTCTTTTCGCGGTGGTCAAAAGCCTTCTTCTCGCGGCGACCCACCGCCATGCAGTTGTTGTAAGAGTCCATGATGGCGTTGTAGATGGCCAGGTCTTGAATCCCCTCTTCCATTTGATCAATCGTATCCAGCTGATACGAGACGAGCTGCACATCTTGCAGGGGTGGCAGTGAAGAATAGCCATCAAAGAGCTGGCCATACATCGTCGCCAGGCGGCGAAGGGTCAACAGAATGGTGTTGTAATACTTAGACATTTGATCGTCTGGCTCATCGCGGCGACGTTCCTCAATGTAGGCGACAATATCGCTCAACGTCGGATAGTCCTCGCTGGCTAAACTAGTAATTGGCTTGGCCTCTTTATCCAGGTAACCGTTGGACTTGTAGTATTGATCACACAGTGTACCAAACACACTTGCTGTTCGTGCGTCCGCATCACTGTCAACCAGCCGGTACTTGATTGAAAGGTTACCAATATGGGCTCGGTAGGAAGCCGTCACGTCCACGTCAGCGGTCTTTTCATCAACCGCAGTGGGATAGACCTGGAACATGTTGATTCGACCCTGGCTCCCATCCAAGTTAATCACGGTGCCGCGGAAACGGTGAACCAGGTCGGCAAACTCACCGGAGCGGTCAAAGACGCGCACCATATCGCCACGAATGGCTCGCTCCCAAAGCATCTTTTTGATCGACGTCGATTTACCTGAACCTAAGTCGCCACTCAGGAACGTGTTGTAGTACGTCCGCTGCTGGCTAACTCGGAACATATCCCAATACACAGTGCCGCCAGTAGGCGTATAGCCAAAGTACGAGCCATACGGATCAGCCAGGCTAGTTTGGTTGTGGGCAAAGCCTAACCCCATTACCTGGCCACTCAATGGGAGCCCTTCTCGGCGGCTGGGGAGCTGGCGCTGCGCCGTCATCGGCAGAAACATCGACTGGTACTCGTCGGCATTCTCATCCAAGAAAACAGCGCCCTGATAGGCGCTGCTGTCGAGTCGTCCGATAACTCGGTTGACCTTGGTATTCAATTCTTCAAGACTGCTAGCGTAGACGTAGACCCTAATATGCACCTGTTTGATTACCTCGCCTTGCTTGTTGAGAGCAATGCTCAGGTCGCGCAACGGGTCTAGCTCCTGGTCAATCAGGTCGCGTTCTGTCGTCGTGTTGGCATGGGAGCGCTGCACCTCCAGCTCAGTAACTGAACCCTCAATGCGCTTTTTGTAGTTAAGGTTTTGATTGGTGAAGTAGTCCACTGTGACGGTGACCCCGGTAATGCTAGTAATCTCCTTCAGCCAAAAATCAGTGAAGGTATCTGGGATTTCATACACGTGTACACAGGCCAGGTAGACGTTACCTAGGCGCGTGTAGTATTCGTTGCGAGTGTCTATGCCTCCTTGCGGTTGGATGCGGTAAACGAACGAGTCGTCCAGCCCTTTATTCTTCTTCATGTGCAATCACCCCCGGATTATTCATTAGGTGCAGCATAGTCTGTTTCTCTACCGTGGTTGTCGGTTCAAAGCCGTAGACGCTGCTATACTGCAAGGCAGACTCAATATGCCGCTCAAGCTCAGGCACAGTATCGCCAAACACCCAGATCCAACTTGAGAGCTTACGGTAGTGACTCTCAAGATACTGCATGTTGAGCAGTTCTCGTTGCAGCATCTCCAAGCGGAACGGGTCACGTGTGGTCTCAATCAGATGGCGGAAGTAATGCTGCTGGGTCTTGTTGGATTCTGGAAAGTTGAGGAAGACCTCTTTCACTGAGGCAGAATATTGACGCATAAAATCCCAGGAGCCAGCTTCAATCTGATCAGCCTCTTCAAGGGTTACGCGATCCAGGTCATATTTCTTAGGCTTGAACACCTCCGCGTAATAGTCTGAAATACCAGCGTGAAGAGTGAGATACCCTTTCTCGGTAATTCCGGTCACCGGAAATATTGCCGTCACCTTGGTTTTCTTGTCTGCAAGCGCTGCTGACTGTTTGTCTTGTTTTTGCTTGCGAACGGATACGGCATCAAAGGCCATGTTTCTCCCCCTCTCTGAATAGCAGACGCCACCGTGGGTTATCAATGCTGTGGTAGACTCGGCGCGGCTTACGTAGCACCTGCCAGATGACCTGGTAGGTTTTCTTTTCTGGAATCCCTGATGGGGAGACTAAGATATACGCGATTCCCGCTCCCAACACCGCCGGGAGTAACTGAAGCACGGCCGGGAACAGGCGTGAGAAGGCCAGCCATGGCACCCCGGACGCAGCAAGAATCACGAAGAAATCGGTAATTGTGAGATGGCTGCTGTACTGGTTCTTAATGTTGATCTTCTTTGAGAACTGGACTTGATGGTACATACACATTTACTCCCTTTCTTTCATTTTCTCGATGTGCGGTGCCTCATCCAACGCATGGCCAACTGGGTGACGTTTGACCTCTTGGTTAGCCTCACGGATCAGCGCGCCTTGGTTTTCGCCCTGGCGATAGACCCGGTGCATGGTTTGCACCGTTGGCGACGTCATCAACTTTGCTTGAGCCCGCTGGCCCAGTGTCTGCTGCATCGCAGCTTGCGGTTGATCTCGTTGCAAGGCCGCCATAGCGCCTCGCGCCTGAGAACCAGTTACGCCAGGCATGGAAGAAGCGGTCACTTTTGGCACCTGGTGACTAGAGCCGCTTGCCGGCAAAGCAGGCGCCTTACCAGTACCACTCCTTAGCGCTTGCAAGCGTTGTTGTGCACTTCCTGTCGGTAGACTGGGGTTACTCTGAACGCCCTTACCACTGGCCAACGGTGGGTGGAATGGTACTGCTCCTAACTGCTTTCCATTCGGAACTGATCCAGGCTGAGCGCCTGGTGCGCCACCGCCTTCCGCGAGATTTGGCGCACCCTCGGCGCCGCTGGAAGGCATTTCAGGTGCTTCACCGGTCACTTCTGTCCCTGCCCCTTTGCCAGCGTCTGGTGCCGCCGCCAACGGTGAGGCCGGTAGATTTGGCTTGGATAGCAGTCCCATACCTGCGCCCGCAACGCCAGCGCCAGCTATCAGACCGCCCTTAGCGACGTTTCCGGCCGTCTTGGCGACGCCCTTAGCAAGATGCCCTGCACCGCGTCCCAGCGTACCCAGGCCGCGACTGGCGAACATCACGTTAGTCATGGTCTGTGCCATCGACGCAACACCTGCGTCGATGCCAAAGATTGCCTGAATGATGTTTGGCCCGTCGATAATGAACAACGCAGCCCCAATCATGGCTAGAATCTTAGTGCCAGGCGTGAGCCCGGCTTGATTGATGTACCCAAGAAACAAGCCGTAGAACTGAATTAGGACGTCTAGCAGGAACAGCACCACGAAACTGTCACGCAGCTTCGTGATTAACTGCCGATTGCGCTTGCCAGAATCAATATCGGTCAAAGCTATACCTTGAGTGAGCAGGCCAATGAAGCCTATCTCCATCTCAATTTTGACGACTTTGAAAATGGTAATGATGGTGACCAGGAGCACGCAGGCAATACTGAAGAACAGGTACCAAGGCGACCAGGAGTAGCGGTAGTAATGATCGTCGAGCTTAAACATGCCGGTCATGTTGTGCAGCTCCCACGTTCCATCCGAGTTTTTCGAGACCTGGTGAGTCAGGATGCTGTTCCCGTCAGAGCTGACTTGAGAACCGCCGTACCAGTGCCCGGTATCAACTTTTTCGTTGATGTTTAGGAGCTTCACATCGCCCATGTCGCTAATGGCGTTGCGCTTGGAGGCACTTGGCAGCGTCGCCTTCGTGCCTGAATGCTTCCACCCCGCCTTGTCCAACGAGTACACGTCGGTAATGTAGCTTTTATACAACGACACCACCACTGGCGAGTCCACAGAGTTGCCAGCAATCCCGCTGTTGACTAGGCCAGTCGCTTGCGTCATGAAGAAGGTCGTTCCAAAGAATAGAAGAATCGCGACCAAGAAGTTGTTACCTTTTTCCTGGTAGTCAACCCGCTTATTGTGAATGAACATGAGGCCCGCCCAGGCGATTGCCACCGCGGCGAGCGCCCAGATAGCTGCATTGTAGGTTTTAAGAAAATTCTTGACGCCGCTGTACTCCCAGAAATTGAGCAGCTTATACATTTGACGGAAACTGCTGCTAACCACGTTGGTCAAAGTCGCGAGTCCCAGAATGATCACGTTGCCAATGTAACGCAGGCCGTCACTGACCATGTTGGAGACATGCAGATAGACACTGTATGCCCGTAGAATCTGAATGATTTGTTGATCACCCATGAGCTCCCTCCTTTTTCTCAAACTGCGTCAGATTGAAAAGCAAGCGCAGCGCCTTATACAGCTCAGGCTTATCCTCGCGATGGTCAACCAGATACGCCTGTGCCTGGCTCATAGTATTGCTACGCCAGAACGCCGCATTTCCGTCGCTGTCGAGCCACTTCTCAGTCTGATCGTGAACCATTTTTAATTGGGCCTCCGTCAAAGCCACTTCAACAGGTCTGCTATCCTCACTCACGAAGTCGCTAACGTCCTGCGTTAGCGGCTTGTCGTCCTCGTGGAGATTAGCAACAGGATCTTCCTTCTCCTCCTTACGAGTCCCAGCCGCTGCCTCAGTGGCCTCAGTACGACTCTCTGTGACTTTAACGTTCCCATTGCTGTCTTTCTGATAGGACGAATGAACGTTGTTGCTGCTGTGTGCTTCAAACTGAGCAGGCTCATTCTTTAGGCGCTCCGCTTGGTCTAAGGTCGTGGTTGCGGTCTCTGCAAATTCATTCTGCGAGATGGTCAACCCATCGAGTTTGGTGCCCGCATGTGATGCCAGCTTGTCACCGTTGAGTTCTTCAAAGGTCTGCGGGTGATCAAAGTCCTTCAGGTACTGATACTGGAAGAGCATGTGATCCTGGTCAGCCTGATTGGCGTAGATTGGCTTTGCGCTAATCTGCGTACCATCAAGGGCCCGCCGCTGCTTCCCACGGATCAACACCCACTCCCCTTCTTTGAGCTGGCTCAGCTCCTCAGGGGTCATCAAATCGCGAGCCTGTTCAGACTCGCTGTATGACTTATCCAGACTCAAGGGATCGCCAGCCCGATTGGGTGCGATGATGGTCTTTTTACCAAGCAAACGTGAGAAGTATTCTGCATCCTCCTTGCCATCAGCCAAAATGTCATACTTGTTCCCGCACGCCGATAGCAGTGCCTCTGCGCCTCGATCACCGTACTTATCCTTGAGCTGCGCGATAGACTGGAAGACCAGATAGTAGATCAGCCCTCGTTGCAGGCCAACGTTCATATAGCGGCTCAGCCCTTCTATCGTCGGGATATTAGCCACTTCCTCTAGGACAAACTTGACGCGCCGCTTCAAACTGGACGTCTCAGACAGCGTGGCAGCCTTTGACAAGACGTAGGAAATCTGGCTGATCAGCGTTGAAATAAGTGAGTAGTTGGAATCGTCATAGTCAGGATAGACAATGAACAACGCGACCGGCTTGTTGCCGCTGGCAATGTCGGCGAGATGAAGGTCGTTGGTCGCGGTTAGCTTGCCGATTGCACTAAACGTATAGTTCTTGAGCTTGGCCATGGTTCCGGTGTAAATCCCGGCCCGTGTGATACCTTGCGAAAAGGTGATTGTCCCGTATTGCAGCTTTGCGGGGTCATTGACTTCAAGCTGGCTGAAGAACTTATCCATCTTCGTGTCACCATTCTCGTCAGGATTTGACCCTAACTCGTTTAGCATGACGGACACGGTGTACATCGTGACGCGCTCCGGTGTGTTCTTAATCTTGCAGACTCGGCACACTGCTAGGATCAATGCGTTGGTGAGCGCGATTGACGCCTCTTCCCACATTGGATCCTTAGCATTAGGATTATGAAACAGTGAGTAGCTCAGGGTGTTGCACAGAAGCTGAGCCTCATCGTAATCGCCCTTGTCATACGCGTCCCAAATCAATGCCAACGGATTGTAGCCAATGGAATACTCCGGCGTGACCAAGTTGAACACGCGAACGTCATAGCCGTGTTGCTCAAAGGCAGCCTTCGTATTCTTGACCATATCCCCTTTCAGGTCAGTAACAATGACCGAGTCTTGCTTTTCAGCACGCATAATCAAGTCAAGCACAGGGTAGGTAAAGGTCTGAGTCTTACCTGACTGGGTACCAGCGACAACGGCCGCGTTAGTCTTGTTCGTGTCAATCAGGTCATACCCATTCTTCGGGACAGGACCGATAGCGCGTCGTCTGTGTTTCTTCTCCCGTCGAGCGATAACCGCATCGAAAGCCTTCTTGTGGCGGGGGCCACGAGAAGGCGTGACGTGCAGGTCGAGGTTTTCGGCCGCTTCCGAGGTCACGTGCACTTGTGGCACGCCAGAATACCCATCATAGATGGAGCCGTCGAGCGGCACCGCCACACTCTGCTCCACAAGATCTGAAAGCGGCGTGAAGGCTGCGGTGCCCATCGAGCCAAGGTTAATATCGCGGTAGGCAATGCGCATTTGGTAAAGCAGTTTTGGCACTTTCACCAGCCATACAAACAGCACAACGACCGTGACGAGCCAGAACAGACCACTTGTTGACGGTACGAGCCAATTCAGCGGCGTAAAAACTGCGCCGATTCCTGACGCGTTTGTGATCGTTTCACCCTGGTTGAAACTAGCCAAAGTGGCTTGAAAACTACTAAATAGGTACTCAAGCAAGTGGCTTGCCAAGCACCCCAAGCACCATGAGATTAGAAATAGAAGAGCCCCTGTGGCGGCGATTACATCACGCCGCGACAACAGGCTTTTCCATTGTTTATAGTCAATATTCATTTCGTCGGTTCACCCCCTTCGATCAACCGCGACGTGCTGCAACCAGAGCTGGATTTTACCAAATATTGGCTTTCCGCCGATGGCTACTGCGGAGACACAAGTGACCGCAAGAACCAGTGACCAGGCAGCGGGGACAGTGGAGAGCACATATCCTGCCAGCAGTTTGTAAGCCCCCACCACCGCTAGCGTGAAGGCTCCAAGTCCTCGCATAGAGAGGCCCAGTGCCGCATTGAGCAACTCAATTAGGGTCATGCCAGCAGCCAACAACCCAAAGATAATCAGTACAGCGACTTGAATCTGCGGATTGACCCACAGCTTCAGTGCAAGCCAACTTGTCGCGCCTAGAAGCAGGAGATCAACGACCAGGTTGAACCAAGTGGCCAGCTTGCTGTGCGTCATCTCATAACGCAGCTCTCGCTGCTCTTCAGACAGGTTGTCCTCAAACAGGATGGTGCCTTGCTTGATCCACACCCCCTGGTTAGTCTGAATCCCAACAACAGGCATTCCAGCGCGCTCCAGATCAAGAATGCTGTGGTTTAAGCGCTGCTGGAACGCCTCATTCGATAATGCCGCGATTGTTTTGACTGCCTTCATGTCCTCAACTCCTAACTTCGCGCTAACTGCTTCGGATTCGCGATTTGCTTGCCAGCGGCTTTGCTTTGCTGTGGTGCCAGCCCATCTTGGATGGACTCAATCAGATCCTTAGAAACCCGCTGCACGTCGCCCATGATTGCCGCCTGCTGCTGCTCCTCGTTCCCTTCTATTGTCTTCAGGTTCTTTGTCCAGTTGGCAATGTAGGGCATCGCTTCTTCACTCGTATCAATGCCCAGAGACTTACTAACAACATAGCTGGTCATTTCTGCTTGGAACTCCATAATGTCACGGTATTTGTCCGACTTCGTATCCTTGAGCGCCCAGAACTTTGATGCTCCTGCGTGATCTGCGTTGTGCATCTTCGCGTGAGCCAGCTCATGGATTAAAGTGGCCGCATATTCTGGATCTCCGAGATTGTTCTTCATGACAATCTCCTTGGCTTTGCCACCGACGTTGATTGTTGCGCCCTTGGCGGCACCTAACTGGTAGGACGGAAACGCCGTCGTCTCAGGACTAGTCACCCGGATTCCTTCCCCTGTGGCCACTGCTTTGAGTGTTTCGACTGCTTTCTTGGTTCCTTCTGGGTTCGGGTTATCAAGATCAAACGGCCGGTTCGGGTACAGGTTAGGGTAATCTTCAGGCTGTGCATTGGTCTGCAACACATCAAACACATTCCCCAAGTTGTAGAAGCGACCGGTCCTAGTCTTGAGTGCGTCAGGGTCAGCCTTCACCCGCGCCTGCAATTCCTTACTCAGCTTCGTGAAACTCAGATACTGATTGGAACTAGGATCACGGTAGAGTTTCAAGTCGTGCGGTACCAGAATTTTGAGCGCGTGTTCGCCCTTCTGCACTGAGAATCCTTTATCCTTCCAGAACTTGAAGGAACCGACCAGTCCGGCCTGTTGAAACTGGGATCGAATCAGCGCCACATTTCGAGGTGAATAGTGATACCCGGTGGCCATGAAATCCAAAAACGCCTTGCGTTCCTCCGGTGTGCTTGACTGCAACCGGATTTTCGGCAAGGCGTCTTCTACGACTTTGGCAACTTCTGCTTTGATCTGTTCCGGGGTCTTTGGCGTATATGCTCGTTTGCCGGCCATTACTCGACCACCTCCGTCATAAAGCCTTCTCTCGTCAGGTAGGCGGGGCTTTCTGGTTCTACCGCATCGCCTTGCACCTCGCGGCCGACCTCACGGTAATCAATGCCCTCCTCGGTGCCCGCTTCGGCCATGATTGTCTTCAAGACTTCGGCCCGCTCCGGCGTCACAGTAATCGTCAAAGGCTCACCGGTGGCAACATCCTCACCAACCACCTTCTGCCCATCTACCGAAACCAACATGATTAAATCGTTATTCATAGCACCCTCCTCTACCAACTCTGGTATGGCGACTGAGCTTGCGGTGTCGGTTGCTGAGTTGGCGTAACCGGCGGTTCTGGTTGCTGCGCTGCGGGCTCAGGCTGTGGCTGCGGTGCTGCCTGAGTCGGGGCCTCAGGGGCGCGTTCAAATTCCGGCTGGATGGCCTGCTGCAACGGCTTAGCAATCTCGCCTGGTTGGTAGACCCGGTAGAAATCATAGCCCCTCAGACGGTAGGAAACCGCCTGGCTGCCGTCATCACGCTTGAACTCACTGCTCTGGAAATAGCCATTAACTACAATGACGGCACCCGGCTCTACTTCCTGAAGGAAGCGGTCGGCCGCCTCACCTGAAAGGGTGAATGGGACTTTGTTTGTCTCGCTACGCCCGGTGTCAAAGCTACGCTCGTTGGAGAGGTACCCGTTCACGTACGTGCGTCCGTTACTATCGTTGCTTCGCGTCTCCGGCATTACACGACCCATAACGGTCATGTCATTCATCATCTTAGTCATTACTATTCCTCCTCGGCTGCATCCGTGCTGTCGTCTGCCGCCACAGTGACTGTGACTTCCTTAGTCGTTGTCTGTCCAAACTTGTCAGTGGCCGTGTAGGTCAATTTATAGTCCCCTGCCACACCAGTATCCACGGAGCCATCAACTGTAACCTTAGCCTCACCGTAAGAGCTTGCCGCGGTTACGTTAGCCAGGGCATCAAACTGATCACCGACCTTGAGCGTCGTCGGCACCTTTGAAACATCTAAGCTCGGCTTGTCGGCCGTGACGTTAATCGTCACGGTCTTGGTCGTCGTCTGCCCGAACTTATCGGTCGCCGTGTAGGTCAGCGTATTTTCCCCAGGCTTGCTGGTATCAACGCTGCCGTCAACATTGAGGTCAGCTTCGCCATACTTGCTGATCGCTTTGACGCCCTGAAGGACATCGAAGTTAGCGTTGATTGCGACGCTCGTGTTCTGGTCGGTAGTGTCAATGGCTGGCTTGTCAGCGTAAACCGTGACAGTGCGCTGCTTCGTGACTGTTTGTCCATCACTGTCCGTGACGGAATAGGTCAATTCATACTGCCCAGGAGTCGTCGTATCAACCTCGCCTTCCGCGGTGACCTTGCTTGTCACATCGCCGTCTTGGAAGTCGGCGGCGTGAACGTCTTTCAAGGCGTCGAAGGTCGTACCAACCTCAACCGGATTGTCATTCAGGAACACGATAGAAGGCTTGTCGTTGACCACCGTAATCTCGCGCGTCACCGATACGGTGTGGCCCGCGCTATCCGTTACTGAGTAGGTGACGGTATAGGTGCCAGGCGTGTTCTTATCAAGCGTGGTGGTATAGCCAATCGCGTTAGTCAAATCGCCATCTTCTGGATCACTAGCCGTGACGCCAAGCCGGAAATTGACCGATTCCTGCCCCTTGTGCACCGTCATCGTCGCAGGTGCACTGATGGAAGGGTCCTGGTCTGGTGTGGTTACCCCAGAATCCGAACCACCCCCATCAGTGCCCCCGCCGGTCTGGCCGCCATCACCAGGGAGTGTCCCAGGCTGATTGCCAGACGCGCCGTTGTCTCCACCAGGAAGCACTTCCGGTGTTGCTGGCTCAATTGGTTCTGGCGCTGGCTTGGTGGCATCCGTTGCAAGCGCCACAAGCCCTTTGGTCTGATTAGAGTTGAGGTTTTCTGCCAGCTTCTGCACGCCATTATCCAGTAAGACCCCGGCCACGCCGGTGCCTTCCTCGTTCGCCGAGAGTGTCGGGAACGCGTCCTGGATGACTGACTTGGCGCTATCGTCTTTGTTGCTTTGAGCGTCGCTGCCAGCGGCCTCCTTGATTACAGACTTCACGGTATCCTGCTTCTTCTTTGTTGCGGGCGTAGCTGTCTTTGCAGTCTGCTGCGCTGGCCCTGCCACGGCTTGATAGATACCGTAGCCACCACCGCCGAGTACGGCGGCTGAAATTAGAACAGCCGCAAGAATTTTGCGGCTGCCCTTCTTCTCTTGTTCTGGTTCTTGTGCCATTCTTGTCACTCCCCTAACGTTTCGAGTTGATGCTGAAATGAAGCCGCGCTAGCTTTTGCCTGCGCCCTTTCAGCAGCGCTCTTGGTTTTGTCATTTGCAATAGATTGGTAGTGCTCAACCGCCTTCTGGTAGGTTTCACCTGTTTGGATGGCCTGGTCTATGGTCTTGTTCTTCAGTTCTGCATTGATCTGTTTGGCTTGATCAAACTTTCCAGTCTGGATGTAGCCAATCGCAATCAGACTTTGCAAGTCTTGATCGTTCAGATCACGGTTAAGGATCTCGGCCTGCTCATACTGTTTGGTCTTTAGATAGGCCACAGCTAGCTTTGACTTGCGAACACGCGTCATTGTTGCTTGCTGGCTAGCAGTGATTACTACCCGATACTTTTGCTGCGCATAGGCCAAGTCAAACTTACCGTTCGCACTGGGGTACTTCGCCTGAAATTTTGCTAATTGCGCCGTTGTCCCATTAGTGACCAACACGGCTTCAATATTGCCACGCTTTTCGGGGTACACCTGTGCTGCTTGAAGATACTTCTCGCCATGCACCAGCGATCGATAACTGGGTTGTGGAGCCGCCTTTGGTGAGAAAAAGAACCGGTACGAGCCAAACACACACACCAGCGCCAGAAGCGTTGCCGCCAGCCCAATCAACAGCCGTTTGTGCTCGCGCAAGAGACTTAGGCGTGCAAAGCGCCGTCTCTCGCGGTGTCTCTGTTCTATTGTCGGTTCACGCTGTCTAGATTCGCGGCGTGGCGGCTCTCTTACAGGCTCTGCTGCAACTTTGGCATCCTCTTCGGCCATAACTTCGGGCTTTGCCTCTGGCGTCGTCTGGGCGGTTTCTCGGCGTCCCTCAGGCTCTTTATAATCAGCAGGCGCAGCCTTGGCGGCATTACTATGTGCCGAGTCGGCTTTCTGCTCTAAAGGCGCTTCAGAACTTTGGTCGCCTTCAGTTAGTTGGATGGGTCTAGTTTCCGCAACCAACGCTGCCTGAAGCGTCGCAATGAACCGCTGAGCATCCTCCGAAGAGACAGCGTCCAGCACTTCCTTGAAGGTGTGTTGCACCAACGCCAATAGGTTACTCATATATGGTGCATCCGTGCCAAGCTCTAGTGAATCACGGAAAAGCAGTTCATCGTTTGCATGGTCATGAATGCTAATCACAACAACCATCTTCTTGTGGCTGTCCAGACAAGCGCGATTTGTCTCCCGGATGGTCTTCTCCGCCTCATGCAGTGAGTAACGGCGGGTCTTCGAGAGCTTGGAAAAGAAAGGCCAGGCAAAGCGGCTGCGTTTCAACAACACATACATCGCTACTCACCTCCTTCAGCGAGATTAGATCGTTTTCAGCCAGGTCACGATAGCGGTTGCCGACAAAGCAATGAATAACCCGATTGCCGTGTTAGTCATGCCATCTCTCGCCTCTTCAATCTTTTGCCGATTTTTAGTCATGTGGGCAAGCCCGTATATCCCTAATTTGACCGCCGCATAAGCGCCTGCAACCGTCCCGATTGCTGCCACAATGAATTGCAATGCCTGCAAAATTTTATCCATTTTCACGTTCCTCCTGGCTTAGTTCCCGCGTGGGCTGGTTCTTCTGCGCCGTCATCGACTTAATCAATAGCGATGTGTTCTCCGTAATAATTTCCTGGTACTTGTCGTTGAGCCAGTCTTCCATTTTGATCCCCTTGGCTGCCAAAATAGCGGTAGCAAGGCGTTTGTTTTGGTTCTGTTCAGCACGATTTGCCATCTTATCAATCCTTTCTAGTTCACAATCAGCAGTTCAACCTTGCGGCGGCTAACTGAGCGGGTCTCTTGCACCTCGCCCAGATCCAACAGTTCGGGATCCGCCCACCAGCCGGTCTTCAGCACTGCGTGATACCCCGCTTCGATATGCTGACCGAAGCCAGAGTTATAAATTGTTACTCGGATCCAATTAGCTCCGCGATCAACGACGGATGCGGTACTTGGATCTAATTTCAAGACCTTGGCCATTACACAAACTCCCTTCGATAATGCGTGTCCCGGTAGCCTTCGATCAGCCAGTCCCCATCTGGCGCTTTGCTAATGCGGTGAACCTCAAGCGCTGCCAGGTAACCCAGCTTTTGATATGATCCTGCCGGTCGTGCAATTTGCGGGGCGACGTGGCCAATCGCGAGTAGAACACCCGGTACCATCAACTTCTTGGCTTCTGGGTTCGCGCTGAAGAAGCTCTTCTTCACACGCACAAACAGGATTTCATTTCCCTCTTTGTCCTTACCGCTGGTGCCAATCTCACGCGCCAAAAAGCGTTCATCAACATACACTCCTTTCTCCATGTGCGTTCCTCCTTTCCATCAAAAGACTGCGACCCATCGGGCCGACGCTGTCCCAGGGAGTCGAACCCTGGATTGAAACACCGGTGACAGCAAAAAGCCCCTTCGGGCAGAAGGGGCCGGGTAATGCAATAAGCTTTGGGGGGATTAGGCAAAGTCTGCGTCAGGCCAGACTTTACCTAAGCTGTACTAAGGAGTCGAACCTTAGTTTTCCGGGTACAGCAAAGGCCCTCGATTGAGGGCCTTGGTAGTCTTACTTCTTCTGTTACTTCTTCTGTTTCTTCTTCCTGCCTTGGTTGTCTAAACCAATCTCAGCCAGGTAGCCGGTATCAGGCGTAAAGGGGAACTTTTTGTCCCGTGCAACTTGACGCAGAAAAACTGTGATGGCGCTAGTAAGGGTAAAGCCCATCTCTGCCAGTGCTTCCTCGGCGTCCGCTTTGGTCTTGGGGTCAAGTCGTGCAAAGACCCTGACCGTCTGATCTTGCAGTCTCACGTTCTCACCCCACTTTCTTTCGTTTGTCATATACAGCATTTTATACTATCGGCATTGCTTTATCATCAACTTATACTGCCCCAGGGAGTCGAACCCTGGCCATACTCCAGGCAGGAGTGAGCCGGTGGCAGCAACGCGCTCCTACTTTATACTCTGGGGGAGTGGTAGGAGCACAAAAGGGAAAAGAATGAAAAATCTTTGGGGCATGGTAGACAGTGAGACAACCGTCTACCAAGGTCATTCTGGGGAGTCGAACCCCGGATCACCTTTTCGGTGATAATTCCGATCATGATGACAAAGCCGACGAGCCTCCGAGGTTAAGAATACCATCCACGGCGTATTTTGCTAGTGGCATCCTGCTCTGATGTTACGCTGAGATAGCGCGTGTACTGCGCTTGGCGAGGCTTGGTGGTACAAGACCGCCCCAGGGAGTCGAACCCTGGCAGCGTCAGCAGGCGCTAACGCTGTCCCGGTGGCGGCGGTGGTACTTAATCGCTTGTCAACGTGCCCACGCGATACGAAGTTGGATCAGAAGCCGTTAGAGACGAATCAAGGTGCTTTTGGAGGCCAAGTTTATTTGGCGTTACCTTGATCAAGTGGCCCTGGACAACGTATCGAAACGGCGGGTGTTTATGCCCGGTGCGAGGACAAGTGAAAAGGTGGATCTGCTTTGCCGACCCTGCTTGTGGATCACTCAGAATCGACGCGTCATCTCCGTTGACAGTATAAGCGACGTCAGCTTGATACGTATAGGTGCCTAGCTTGGTGTACACCTGAATCAAGCCGCCGTTCCCTTGCCCGCCCTGATAGTCCGATGGCCGGTAAGCAGCCCCAGCCCGGCGCTCATAGCCCTGGCTGGTGGTCAGCTGGAAGAGATTTGCGAACAACACACCGTGAAGATAACTCGAATGCCCCGCTAGGACATAGTTGTTATCGCCTGGCGCCGTGTCTGCCTTTACCCCTGAAAGCTCCGCATACGCGCCATACGCTAGCCCTGCGGTCGTTTTGTAGACCGGCAGGTCAATTCCAACGGATGGAATTGAAAGCGCTGTATCGGCTCGTATGCGCGTTCTCTGGGGCGTTGTCTTACTTTCTACCGACTGGCCCTTCTTCAGTGCCTTGATGAGCTGTTTGCCTTCAGTGCTTGCGCGTCGTCCTTTGTTGACTTCGTGCAGCGGCTGCCATGCAATCAGCCCAATCCCGACCACCAGAAACAGCAGTAGAAAGCCGACCAGCCAGCGCCGCCTGTGCATTGACTAAGCCCGCTTACGCAGCAGGTAGAAGGCAATGCCCGCAGCACTGATCAGAGCAACCACACCCAAGGCCAGCAGTGCACCGTTAAGGGAGTCGTCAGTCTGGGTCAGCTTTGGAGCTGGCGCGATGTGAACCGTTTGGCCCGCGTCGTTGATGTCAGCGTGGCTCGCAATCAGCTTGCCATCGTGGTAGAGGTCTTCAAAGGCAACCACGTCATGGCCGCCCAGGGAGCTGCCAACGAACGTAAAGGTCATGGTCACCTTCATGTCCTTAGCAGTTGCCTTGAAGGTCTTTTCAGCGGTGACTTTCTTACCGTTGATCAGAACCGGCTTGCCAGTGGCCTTATCCATCAGGTAGCCCTTGACGGTGTAGGTCTTGCCAATCACAAGGTCATGGAACTCAACAACGTCGTTGATGGTCATGTTCTGGCTAGCCGTCACCGTCTTCTTGCCGTCAGAGGTCGCCGTGGTGTGCAGCTCAATCTTCGGGAAGTGAACGGTCTGGTCTTTGTCGTTGATGTCTTCGTGAGAAGCAATCAGCTTGTTGTTGTGGTAGAGGTACTCAAAGGCCACAACGTCCTTGCCAGCCAAGGCGCGGCCGTCAACGACAAATTCAACGTCGATCGTGCCGTCAGCCTTTTCGGCTTTGAAGGTCACGGTCTTGGAAACTTTTGAACCATCGGCGTTCTTAACGAAAGAGCCGTCGGTATAGTGCAGGTAGCCAGTCACGGTGTAGGTCTTGCCAACGATCAGATCGTGGTAAGCCACAGCATCCTTAACGGTTACCTTTTCTTCTGGGACAACTTCCTTGGAGCCTTCAGAGTCAGTTGCAGTCGTGTGCAGCTCAATCTTAGGGAAGGTCACGGTCTGATCCTTGTCGTTCACGTCTTCGTGGAAGGCAATCAGATTGTTGTTGTGGTAGAGGTTTTCAAACACAACCACGTCCTTGCCCGCCAGCAGGCGGCCATCAACCGTGAAGGTCACGTCGATGGTGCCTTCGGTCTTCTCGGCGGTGAAGGAAACCGTCTTGGAAATCTTTTCGCCCTTTGCATCAAGGACAAAGGAGCCGTCGGTGTAGTGCAGGTAGCCGGTCACGGAGTAGTGCTTGCCGACAACCAGGTCGCTGTACGCAACAGCATCCTTGATGGTGACGTCTTCTTCAGGCATTACTTGCTTGTCGCCTTCATCAGAGGTCGCCGTCGTGTGAACCACAGGGGTTACCACTTTGACGGTTTGGCCTTCGTCGTTGATGTCAGCGTGGCTAACAACCAGGTTGTTGTCACGGTAGAGGTTTTCAAAGACAACAAATTCTTTGCCCATTGCCTTAGAAGCATCGACTGTGTAGGTCATGGTAACCGAACCGTCAGCCTTGTCGGCAACGAACGTCTTCTCAGCGGTAATTGGGTTACCCTTGGCGTCCAAGACAACCTTGCCGGTCGCCTTGTCCATCAGTTGGCCCTTGATGTTGTAGGTCTTACCAACAATCAGATCGTGGTAAGTCACAACGTCGTTGATCACCAGGTCGCCATCTGACAGAACGTCATGAGAGCCATCTACGTCAGTGGCGGTGGTGCCAATCTTTGGCGTGGAGAAGGTGATGGTTTGTGGTACGTCGTTGATGTCGTTGTGAACAGCCACTTCGCGGCCGTCGCGGGAGAGTGATTCAAACGCAACGGCGGTCTTACCCGCCAGCAGCGCTGCATCAAACGTGAACGGCATATCAACGTAGCCAGTCGCGGTCTTGGCAACAAAGGTCATGGTCTTGGTGACAACCTTGCCGTTGTCGTCAAGGAGCGCGTCGCCAGTCGCCTTATCCATCAGCTTGCCAACAACCGTGTACTCCTTGCCAGGTACGGCATTGGCGTAGAATACGCGATCAGTGATTGTCACCTGCTTGTGCGGTTCTTGGATGTGCGTACCATCCTCGGAGGTCACGGTCGTGTGAACCTCTTCAGGGACACGTTCGTTGGTGGCGGTCAGGTTAATAGTCTTGCCAGCATCAGTAGCGGCAATGCTGAACTTCTTGACGGTAGAATCGAGCTTGAACCCATCAACAGTTTTTGTTTCTTGGTAAGTCCAGTTGCCAGTCATTTCAGAGATGTTCTTGTTGAGGTCGATCTGGCCCTTGGCATCCGTGGTGAAGTCGCCGTAGTCCTTGCCATCCTTGGTGAAGTGGAAGGTTACGCCTGCCAGCGGATCATTATTGCCAAAGTCAGTCGAAATGTCGTACTTCTGCAAAACGACGTTGACGTTCTTTTCAACCTTAACGTTGATAACTGTCCGGTTGCTGACCGGGTCAATCAATGGTCGAATAACGTCCTGGCGTGTTGCGTGGGACGCAATCAGTGGAGTGCCTTGATAGTTAGCGTCAATCTGCGGAACAAACTGAATGTTGCCCGACTCGTTTGAGGAAGCGCTCGCAGTAATGGTCATAGAATTACCGTTCTTGGTAACGGTAGTGCCAGTCGTATTTTTGTACGTAGTGGCACCGTAGTTAGCAAAACGGCCAGTGGAATCGGTGACGGTGACCGATTGGCCGGCCTTAACAGTTACCGTGGTGTTGTTGAACGACGTTACGCCGGTGAATGGAGAAATCTGCCCATTCACTTTTGCCTTGAAAGCATTGTAGGTCGCTTTTGACACGGGCCCGGCTTGAACACTCTGGAGCTTGTAGCCAAGTTCCTCCCAGATCATCCATTGCGTCATGATGTAGTTATTGACGCTCTTTTGTTTCTGGTAGCCATAGTACGCGATTGCAGAAATCATTTGCTTGGCAGCCGAAGAGTCCTGATAGGTTTTGTAACCTGTACCCGTGTACCCTTCCCCATCGGCTACAACGCCTTGCCCCGGATCGATACAAAATACCACCGGCCCGCTCGCCGAGTTTAGATGGAGCGTGGGTGTCCCACCCTCCTTAAATGTGCCACCGCCTGGCTTCACCCACGTTGATTTAGTCCCATGGCCCCCGTGCTCCATCGTTACCGACGCGGCACTTACTGTACTCGCCTGAACAGCATTCAACGCGAACAATAGACCAAGCATTAAGCCTAGAGCTGCAATGAGACCGCGCCACAAATGGCTCTTAGTCTGTTTGTTCATGTTTGGAATCTCCTCTCAAAATAGATTTAGTAGCAACAAATCGTATATCTGCCGGTGCGCGGATACTGGTCATAGATCTCATCTCCTTAATTTTGAGCACAAAAAAAGCGGCCCATTTTGTATGAGTCGCTGTGCATTACACTATCGAATTAACTTAGTCTGACCATTCCCAAGAGTAGAAGGTTGTTCCGTCTTGATATGAGACGCTGAAAGCATGTGCTTGCCGCCCTTGTCCAGCGTCAGCGGCGTCATCCAATGCCTTATTCATAGCCGCCATGGCCGCGCTCATTGAAGAGAAGAGGCCACCGTTGCCGATGTATTCTCCTGGCTCTAGGACGTGCGGCTTCTTGACTGGCTCAGTTGGCTTGGTGCTTGAGCTAGAGGACGATGGCTTGCTAGGCGTTGTGGTGTGGCTCGTGCCAGTAGAAGAACCAGTAGACGGCTTGGTTGTCGTCGTAGTGGAGTGAGAAGGCGTCGTTGTGGTCGGGCGGCTAGTGGTTGTGCTGTGGCTTGCGCTAGCTGCTGGTGTGGAAGGCTTGGTCGTAGTAGCTTGCGTTGACTTAGTAGTCGTCTTTGCTGCCTGGCTGGCTTTTGCACTGGAAGAAGCTGCCGGTGCAGATGCACTGCTGCTCTTAGCAGCGGCGCTAGTCTCCTGTGTCACCGTTGCCGAGACCTTATCGGTGCCAGCGGTCAGACTTTCCTTAGTAACCAGCTTTCCGTTCTCAATGGTTGGAATCTTTGGTGACCAAAAAGCCTTGAAGGCGGCAACCGGGATTGCATCGACCGCTGTCTTAGCGGCGTCTATCTTCGCCTGGTCTGGGTCACCGGTGGTGCTGGACTTCACCTTGGCAATGGCCGCCACTTCGTTATGAATCAGAGTGGCGTCATCTTGCTTCTGACTGACAAACTTCGCGTACTTCGACTTCAGACCGGTTAGAGTCTGTTGGAGCGCATCGTCTGAGTAAGTAAGATCCTTAATCACGCGCTTGTCCTTGAGCACAGCCTTGATCTCCGTGTTGACGGCGACCATCTGCTTAATCGCCGCAATGCGAGACTTGCTGACACGCAGCGTCTTCTTTTGCGCCTTGGTCAGATCGCCACGCAGCTTGTAGACCTTCTTGTACTGCTTGCCCGCAGCAGTAATCTTGGCTTTGGTCACCTTTTTGCTTGGCAGCTCATACTTCTTGCTGCTGAAGAGGCCTTGAACGTCCTTTGCTAGAGTCTAAACTGCAACAGTTGTGGTGTCCTTGGTGCTCGTCTTAGCTGCGGGTTTTGATCCGCAGCCCGCAAGCGTCAGTGCTGTCAGTAGAATCAGGCTACCCGCCGTGATTGTTGTCTTTTTCATTTTTCTCTCTCCCCCGTATCCTCGTGCTTTATCCAACAGTCTAGCCAATCAGCCAGGCGCTCTTCTCTATTGCGTCTTTTTGAGCTTCAGCTTTGCATCCAGATACCGTTGCTCCTCTCTAGGAAGCACCGGCCTGACTGCATCTGTTTCACCAGGTTTCAAAGCCGTTGTGTAATAACCATGGTCAATCATCTTGTAGCGAACGCCCTTGGCCAGCGTCTTGATTGGCCGCCCAAGGCCGTCAAATATTTGCTTTTCTTGTTCTTTGAGCATATTCCTCGTCCTCCTTAGCGGCTTACAAGGCAACACACTGTCCTGACTTTGGAGGATCGTCTTGTCGAGAGACGAAAGGGTTCCAGAACACTGTGCTGTCGTGTAAGCCGCCAAAGTAGTAACTTACACATGTACCGCTTCTGGATTCCTATCCAGAATCCAGAATGTATCAACGCGGTTGTCATGCTTCTTGTAGACTCTTGTCACCCCTGTGGCCAAGCGGGTTATGTTGCTCAAAATGCCAACTTCGGCGGCGGTGATTGGCTTCCCAATAGCATGCCGATACTGGGCGTAATCCTGATAGGTTGCGCTGCCTGAGTGCTGCTTTAGAAAGTCGGTGAGTTGGCTCGCCACTAATTGTACACGTTCTGTCTGTCGCATTGGCCTACCTCCTGTGATACATGATTTTGCGTGTGAAATATGCCTACGCTTAACACGTAGGGTTTAACGGTTTTTGCTACTTCTGTTTAATTTTTAGAGTACATATTATTTGGTTTTTGACTTCAGCATTTCATCCGGCTTTAGGCCCTGAGTCGGACTGACCTTAGCAGCTATGCTGCACGACAAGGGGCTTTTGGCGTGCGCCCCTACGACCTTTCCCGCCTTTTCATGTCCTCGCAATGGCATTCGCCGTCTAGCGATTAAGTGCAACGCTGATAATGCCAGCGCCCATCAAGTACCTTGCCGCCTAAGCGACTAGTGAGGTGGCTCGTTTTGAATCTGGGTCACGTCTTCTTGTAGTCTGCGTGGATCTCACGCGAATCTGTCCCCGGCTGAGTGTCCCGCAGTAAGAGTGACCAGAAGCGGGCAGGGATAAAGGTATTCAGTTGTCAAAGGACCAGCGCGCCTGCGGATAGCGGACGGTGCCACTAGTTCAACGCGTCATAGAGGTGGTGTGCTTGTTAAGCGCACGCATATTTCGCACACGATGTTGCTAGATTAGATTGCGCCTGGCGGTATCGTCGTCAGTTTGTCGCGCGGATGTTTCCGGTGCGCGATGGCACGATGCTGCGAGTTATACACGGTGCGGATACTGGGATAGACACGTTCCAGGAGCACGTGCTGGCCCTGGAAACGATCGTATAAGCGACCGTCACCCAGATTGATGAAATAGCGGTGATCCCAGGTGCGGATAGCAGCTGCGCTATGCACCAGTTCGTCAATGGCGACGTATCTTCCCATCTTCCCCACTCCTACTCTTGCTTCATGCAAAAATTGCAACCGAGTAAATTGCGAGAGGTACGAAAAAAGGGAGGTTACAGACTTCCCTGTAACCTCCCTCGATGCATCCTTCACTCGCTGTTTCCCATGCGTGACGCGGGGTTTCCGCGTGTCTGCGTGTTAAACTTGAAATGCTGTGGATGCACAGTAGGGGGTAGTCACTCAGGAAGTTGCTTTTCCATCGTGTGACTCCGAATTTGCGCTTAAACCGGGTTGATAGCCCGGTCAGCACTTTCGGTTAGCCCACTTTTTTTGTGCCAGTGCGACACTCGCAATTTAAGCCTTCAGAATATCAGACCCCTCGCAAAAGTCAACTGTAAATATTTTTCAATATTTTGTAAGCGCTATCCCAAAGGCAATTATGTTGCTTAAACCCTTGTAAAATCCCAACAATGCCAGGCTAAACTTCGTAAATCGAACACGCGTTCGGTTTACAATCTTATAATACCTCACAGTTTTACCAAGTCAAGCATTGGCCTTCTTGTGTTCACGTTGGCGCCGCCGGGCCCGGTTTGCTTCTCGCGCTTCCATCCGGGCCTGCTTACCCGTCCGCACGTCAGCAAAGCGATCTTGCAGGTCACGCAACGCCGCACGGTCTTCGTCGTCCTTAGCTTGAAGGTTGAGTTGGCGCACAGACTCGTTCTCAAAGATCTGCTTCATAGCGCCGTAGAGGTAATTGTCTACGTTGCGGATAGAGCGCTCGCTACGGCCGTCAAGTTGGTCTTTCCAGCGCATAACGACTCGCAGCAGTGCCTTGTTGAGCTCGTCTTGCAAATCCTCGGTGACCAGGTACGTGTCGTATTCCAGTTCCGCGTCGCGCTTGGCGTTCAGGATAACCCCCACGCGTTCGCGGGCCTCCTTCACCGAGTGGCTCCATTTGCCAATCAGCTGAAGACTACTACGACTCAGAATGTCGCCAGACACAGCTGGATCAATGCTGTCTGCGAAGTTATCCAGCAGCATTCTTTCTAGCTCGTCATCCTTCTCAGGCGAAAGCTCGGACTTGAGTGGTTGGTTTTGCTCTGCTCCCTTTTCCGGTGTCGAAGACTCCGTGTTTAAAGAGTCGGTATTCGCAGTCTCTCTAAGGTCTCTAGTAAGGTCTCTAGAACCTAGTTCTAGATTGTTTCCACTTTTCGGAATTCCAGGAAGTGGAAGTCCTTTATCCACGGCGTTCTTTGGGGTTCTACTTTCTGGAACTCCGCTTTCTGAAACTGAATGGAGCGCGGCTTCTACTGGATCCTGATTGTAGGTTTCACTGGTATCAATTTCGAGCTCAGCGAGATACAGATGATTCGGTTGATTCAACCCGAGTTGTTTTTGGGCAAGTAAGCCGGTTTCTTCAAGCTCGTGTTTCACTTTGACAACGGTAGAATGACCGCAATTAAGAATACTTTCGAGGTCTTTAATCGTGTAGATGAAATATACGTTGTCATCAGCGTCAACCCAGTTGTTCAGGACTGAGAATTGTAAGCGATCCTGTAAAGCCATGTAGGCAATCTTTGCCTTGTCACTGAGTGTCCGATACTTTTCAGCGTAAAGAAGAGCCGCGGGAAATTTGAAGAATTGGCGTTCGTAGACCGTAGCCTTCTTTGTGTAGTTGAATTTCGACATTTTGTTTCCTCCTGTTGTGTTGACACACGAAAGAGTCCCCTGCGATTCCGCAGACGACTCTAATCACAAACAGAAGTAGTTCGAGGTAAATATAACCTGCCACATTCTATTGTGCAACTTTGAAGCAACCTCACTACCAAAATTCCAGAGAATGCGGTAGAATATCTTTGCAGAAGATTTTTGGTTGCTCGGTCTACGGATCGGGCTTTCTTTTATATCTGGAGAGTACCATGGTGATTTGCCTGGCGCAATGCATAAAACACTTTTCGTATACGGTATACGGAGAGTGTTTTTGTATACCGTATACGAAAAGAAATCCTTGCGTATACGGTATACGTTAACCCGTCAGCGCGTATACGGTATACGAAAATCGGAAATGCTTACCGTGCTTAGTTTTGCTTAGGGTGAAAAACAAACGGAACTTAAACACAAAACGTATACTGTATACGTAAAGTGCAATAAATAACGTATACCGTATACGAAAATGCAAGATTAGTTGAAGTGGGTGTTCCCAAAATTTTTTTGTGAAGCACAAGTTTCCGGACGGATGGTCGGTTCTTAGATGCTGCCGACACGTTAATCCCTTGGACCTGCTTTTGGAGTAACTAATACAACCTGGACCCAGGGCTTTCACTTCACCATCTGCTGAAAGCGAGGACTGTTTGTGTATTCTGAACTTTTCGGTTGCGGTCGGTACTACCAACGAGAAAATGGCAATGCTCGACCCACAGGTCGAGAGATCCAGTTAATACTGTTGGTGAAACAGAGTGAAGGTAGGAACACTTGTCGTATACCGTATACGTTTATACGCATTTCGTATACGGTATACGAAAACAAACCACACCGACATACAAGATGGGTAGATGCCCGCCAGACTTTACGCAGTATGGGTACCGGTATTGTCTCGCCTTTCTGCTTAGTTTACGTATACCGTATACATAAATATGCTTTTCGTATACGGTATACTAAAAGAAACCACATTGACATGCCGGATGAGTAGATACCTGCCAGACCTTAAGCAGTATGGGTACCGGCATTGTCTCCCTTTTCTGCTTAGTTTACGTATACCGTATATGTAAATATAAATTTCGTATACGGTATACGAAATGTAGATCCGTCAATCAACTTCCAATACAATCTCTTTTCAAAATTCCTAAATATCAGCCGTGTATTGGGTTTTCAGGAGATCACCGGTCGCCGTATACCGTATACGTTATGTTAAATGTCGCATGCGTACACCATACCGGCCAAAATACATATTTTTCGTATACGCTATTGACCGGGTTCTGCACTTTTCGTATACTTCTAGTAAATAAGGTGGAGGGAAATGCTATGACAGCGAAAACATTCACAGTAGGTAATTTTAAGGGCGGCGTTGGTAAAACAAAAATTGCCACGATGCTTGCTTACGACAACGCAGAAGTACGCGGGCAAAAAACGTTACTGGTTGATCTGGATCCACAGGCTAATGCCAGTGATGTTCTCGGAAAGTCGTTTGGGATTGATGAAATACCGGTCACCATCATGGATGGCATTAACGCCGGCGATATGAGAGCGGGAATCATAAAACTATCCGACAATCTTGATCTGATTGCTTGTACGACCAAGTTCTCGACCTTTGAAAAATACGTTATCCAAGGTTTCCCAGACGAAGCCGACCAAGTGACTGTGTTCAAAAATCTTCTTGATCCGCTCAAAGACGACTACCAGGCAATTTTTCTGGACGTTCCACCAACCATTTCAGTTTTCTCCGATAACGCAATGGCGGCGAGTGATTACTCTATAATTGCTTTCCAGACTGTCGACGAGTCTTTGCAAGGCGTGAAGAAGTACGTGAGTTACCAAAACTTCATGGTGGATCACTACGGAATTTCACTACAAGTAATCGACATTATCCCTTGTATGCTAACCTCAGACGACAAATTGGATCATGACGTACTCGCTGAGGCCCGCAAGGAGTTTGGAGACGCCGTTTCTTCTACGGTTATTAAGTACCAAAAACGTTTGAAGGGATATTCACGTACTGGTATTACACTTAATAGAAATCGAAACGGTAACTATGAACAGTGGGACTATCGTGCACACGCAGGTTTCATCGACCTTCTGAATGAACTGGATGCGCGTGATGAATACGTTCAGGGAAATAAGGAGGCGTAAACTATGACGGCACGTAACGAGTTCCCTTCCTCAAAGGGGAATGCGCCCAAGGCATTTAATCAACTGGTACGGAAACCGAAGCCAGCGGTCAGCATTGCAGGTGACGATGATTTTTCTCGTGGCGGATTGATGTTACCTAAACAGCGGGAGACAATGCGGGCAAAGGAACGACCCGAATCATCGCGAAAGACTAAGTCACCTGACCAAAAGAGGAACTCTGATACTGTAACCATGGGCAGGCCCAAAAAAGACCCGTTGTATGTTGCAACATTACCCCAACGAATATCACCAGCAACTAAGGCAAAGCTTGATGTATTGCAAGAGTATGTGACCGAGTTGCGTTCGGCGGAAGGCAGGGTTACGTTCGACGTGTTAGTCAGTGCCCTGGCCGACGCGTATGTCAATCAGAGGCTTTCGACAGCAAAGGTTGAGCATTTCCAGGACGAGTTTAACCTTGCGCTGAAACAGATAATGGAAAAGTAGACTTTAGGAACAAAGTACATGTGTACATTTACACCAGTGTAAATGTGTAAACCAAGCAGCGTTCAGTTACTAAAGTACCAAAGTAACATTGGATGCAACGACACCAACTAAGGCTTTTCGGAGAACCACACCTTACTAATATTTTGACGGCGTTAGCGTGTATGTATAAATCCCAGGGAGCGGCTGCTGCTCACCTGGCTAGGGGGAGAAACATGGCAGTAACAAAGAAGGATTTGTATGCAGCCTATGCAAAGCACACCAAAACCGGGCTCGATGATCTACATGAGCCCGGCAGCGACCCGGATTGTGCCGTGTGCGATGAGATTAACTTGATTTCCTTGCAGCTTGACGGTCATCCTGAAGCCACCAGCGCGGTTCAACTGGACATGGTTGAGACACCGACGCAAAAGGCTATTCCTGCTGTGTGGGAAGTAGAAGAAGATGATGGCTCCGTTAGCATCATCCGTACCGTCACCCATCGACAGGAACAGAGTGTGCTTGCTCGTGGCAAACAACGTCGCAAGATGGAATCAAGTGAGGCTCTTAGGCTCGGTATCGCAATAGAAGGAACCAAGGTCATAACGCTAGACCAGGCAATCAAGCGCATGGGCCGCGCAGGTGGCACGATTGCTACCTGGGGTGAGATTGAGCTTGCCAAAGGGACGGCCTTGCGCAAGCAAAGCCAGGCCGATCAGTACGTTCAGTTTGACGGCGGGAACCTCGCCGCTATTCAGAAGATAGCTGAACCAGCAAATGCGCACTTCACCAAAAAGCATGATAAGGTTCAAGTTGACGCTTATGCTGGCAGCAAGCAGCCAAGCTTTTCCCTGGAGGTTGGTGACATCCTGATTAGGCTCGCTACCGGACGCCTCCTGGCCTTGTCACAAACAGATTTTGAAGCCCTTTACGACTACGACAGCCAAATTGGTTGGACGCTCGCATAACAGCGTCAAGGGAGGAATGGATGGCAAAGAAGATACAGATCAGGCGGCGGGACTTGCAGGTGCCGGGGCAACCACACAAGAAAGCCCCAGCACCCGTCGTGCCGAAGCCAAAGAAGCCGAAAGTCTCAGAACGAGAAGTTGAACTAAAACGGCAGCGGACAGCTCTGAACCGTGTGAAGCGCGAGCTGCGGGGACTCGATGCCAAGGCACCAAAGAACAATAACCCGCAACGCTATGCGGTATTGAAGCGGAATGCTACCATCGCAATAGCTTACTTTCTTAACGACGATGGCTCATTGAATCCGCACACCTACAAGTGGTTAGTTCCAGAAACGATTGACCTATCTAGTGCACGCTTCGGCCAGATCATCAAGGTGCCAGGGCGAGAGGGTCGGCCGCAGTCGGTACTCTACGCATACAGCCACGTTGGGCAGCAGCGCCGCTATCGCAGCGGCAAGGTAGAACCATCGGTCGAAATGCTAACGCTAACGGACGAAATGGCTACGCCAGCACAGATTAAGGCGATGGGGCACCGGGTTGCGGAGCTGGGAGATAAGTTGGCAACTCACCGCAAAGAGTACGAAGGACATCGTAAGCTCACCCGCGCCGTTGCCCGGAAGCGCAACAGGCTGCGCAGCAAAGTTGGGAAACTAAGCGATAAGGTCAAAGACTTACAATAGAAAACGGAGGATGGGGAAATGGGAGGCACAACGCAACTAACAAACTGGATTAGCTGGGCACTGGACGTTGTACTTGATAATCTACTGCGCATCTTGAACGCTCTTGGGTACCTGATCATAGCCCCATTTCAATATATCTTCTCACACGTCTTGAAGCCCATGTTCAGCTATATCCTGCACGCGATCTTCGGCAACAGTCTACCAGGCGTTGCCATGTTCTTAGGGGTCCTGATAGTGATTCTGGTGGCGTTCTGGGCGTTGTATGAGTGGCCGGTGGTTGTGGGTGGTTTATTCCTTGCCCCCTTTGTCGGTGGGGTCTTTGTGGCGCTGGGAAGCCTCTTTCGATTTGGCGCTAAGTCACTGATTGCTGCGGGCATCATTTGGATTCTCTGGCAGTTAATGAAGGCAGCTAGTCGGTTGATTGACCGCGCTGACGAGTGGGTGGATGCAAGACGTACTCATCCTAGGCGCGGGTGATACTGTAATCGAGATAATTTGCTCACGAGGGCAAGAGTAGGGGCCAGAAGTGGCCTCTTTTTTGTGCAGATTGGCCTTGCATAAGTCGAACGTGTGTTCGTATAATGGAGTCAACAACGAGGGGGCAAAATTATGGAACGTAACGTCCCACGGGAGCTTTGGCTGTACCCAGACAGGGGAATGAAGAAGTGGCTAGGCTGGATCCTGAGTGATCACAGCGCCTACATGGAGTCTCAAGCAATAGACGAAATCCCAACACCAGAAAAGCCTGAGCAGAAGTCGAGCGTAATTGACCAGGTGCTTGAGACCGCTTGGGAGCAGGGGCAAGTCGTGGCAATCCAGCTTAACGCGCTGTACGATGGGCAATACCGGCGAGACCTGGAAGGGCCAATTCTTGGTTACGCTGACGGCCAGATCTACCTTCAGCGAAAAGATGGTCTGGTACTGCTGGTACAGGTTGAGGACATCCGGCATATCGACGTGCTGGACGCCGCCAAATGGTGGCACGAATGAGTACGCCGTTAGATGATCCGCAGCGTTTACCAATCCACGACATCATGTGCATTGACTGCAAATCTTTCTACGCCTCTACCGAAGCAATTAGGCGTGGGGAGTTTCCGCTGGCCGCCAAGGTGGCGGTGCTCAGCAATGAAGAAAGCAACGGCGGCCTGGTGCTGGCGGCAAGTCCCAACACGAAGCGAGATTACCACGTCAAGCTCGGCACCAGACGTTTTGAAATCGACGATCAGATGGACATTGAGTTGGTGGAGCCACGCATGGCGGATTACATCAAGCTCAATTACAAAATCAATCAGGTCTACCGCTCTTTCACAGACGATAACCACTGGTACCCCTACTCGGTTGACGAGTCATTCATCGACGTTACCCGCAGCCACAGCCTTTTCGGCAGTAATGAGGAGATTGCGGCTAAGATTCAGGAAGAAGTCTTCCAGGAGTACGGAATCATCACCACGGTTGGTATCGGCCAGAATCCGCTACAAGCCAAATTGGCCTTAGATAATGACGCCAAGTATCAAGAGCCCTGGCGGGCAAGCTGGACATATGAAGACGTGCCCGAAACCATCTGGCAAATCAAGAATCTAACCGACTTCTGGTCGATTGGCGACAAAACTGCCGCCAAGTTGGAAGCCATCGGCATTCATTCCATTTACGACCTCGCTCATGCGAATCGGGGTAAGCTGCATTCAAGGCTTGGCGTCCTAGGTGACGCCCTTTTCTTTCACGCCTGGGGCATCGACTATTCAGATCTGACAAAACGATATCTGCCCCGGCCTGAAAATAAGGGCTACGGCAATTCGCAGGTACTCATGCGAGACTATGTGACCAAGCGCGACATTGAAGTGGTGTTGAGCGAAATTGCAGATCAAGTGGCAACCAGACTGCGAAAGCACCACGTCCAGGGCGAAGTGGTTAGCGTAGGAATCGGCTACGCGGATGCTGAAGAGCATGGGTTTGGAGCCCAAATGCACATCGACGCCACCAGCCGGTCAGACGATATCATCAGCGCGGCCCGCCGCCTGTTTGAAAGTAAGTGGAACGGCCAGCCGGTGAGGAACGTGTCAGTCCGCGTCAATCACGTCAGCAAGACCGCTGGATTCCAGCTCAACCTCTTTGATCCGCCAGAGAAGCAGACTGCTGACCTGGCCCTAGATCAAGTCGTAGACAAGATCCGCAGCAAATACGGTTACAAGTCACTGGTGCGCGGCTACTCAAAAGAAGCGGGCGGCACTGCAATCGACCGGGCCGGGCTGGTAGGAGGACACCATGGATAGCAAAGACGATCAGCGCATGTACCACATCATTCACACCATACAGGAAAATTACGAGAAATACTTCACCCGCAAGTATCGCTATCGGTACTGGCTGGTCGTGGTAGATAACCACTTTGAGGACATCTACTCGATCTTCCTCTACACCCAAAAGCAGCGAACAAAGTTGCTCCGCAGCTACGAGCTCGTCCATTTCAAGCGAGATCCAGAAGATTACCGTTACGTCATGAGCAACCTCCGCGAGTGGAGCAACCTTTCGATTGAATATCGCGACACGAAACATCTGATCCATCCGGGTACAGATATTGTGCAAGACACGACCCATGGCCATAGCGCACGCAATCAGACACACGAGCCTTGGCGACCGAACCAAAGCACCCACTAGAAGGAGGAAACCAGTATGGCAGCTAAGAAAACAGTCACACGAGAAGCACACGAAATTCCAGACGAGAAGGATCGCAAGGCAGCGCTAGACACAGCTCTTAGCAAAATAAAGAAGCAGTTTGGAGATGGTGCCATCATGCGCATGGGTGACAAGTCGCTCACCAACATCGACGTTTCTTCTACCGGCATTTTGTCGCTTGATATTGCTTTAGGTGTTGGTGGCTTTCCGAAGGGCCGAATCATTGAAATCTATGGCCCCGAAATCTCAGGAAAGACGACCATTGCGCTTCAGGCGGTGGCCAGCGTACAAAAAGCTGGGGGGACTGCTGCGTATATTGACGCTGAAAATGCTATGGATCCGAAATATGCTACGGCGCTTGGCGTCAACATTGATGACCTCTTGCTATCCCAGCCGGATACCGGCGAGCAAGGACTGGAGATTGCGGATGCCTTGGTTTAGTCCGGGGCAGTGAGCATCCTGGTGGTCGATTCCGTGGCTGCGCTGGTGCCCGCAGCTGAAATTGCGGGTGAAATTGGCGATAGTCACGTGGGCCTTCAGGCCCGCATGATGTCGCAGGCGTTGCGGAAGCTCACGGCCACAATCTTCAAGACGCAGACTATCGTGATCTTCATTAACCAACTGCGGGAGAAAATTGGTGTTATGTTCGGCAACCCAGAGACTACGCCAGGTGGCCGGGCATTGAAGTTCTATTCAACCATCCGCCTTGAAGTGCGGCGGGGCCAGACGGTCAAGGATGGGACGGATGTTGTGGGTAACGTAACGAAAATCAAGGTAACCAAGAACAAGGTGGCGCCGCCGTTTAAGTCAGTCGAAACCACGATGAGCTATGGCCATGGGATTAGCCATAACGGGGATATGATCGCGCTTGGCGTGGACGACTGATGACGGCCACGACGTTGTCCACCTGTTGCCAAGTTTTCGTCCACTCGTGTCATTGAATCGTCCAGTTCGGCCAAGGAATAGGCCACTAGTACCAAATCCGGTTCTATTATGTGCTCATTACCTCCTGTATACTTTGTTCACGTGCTAGTAAGCGCGTACAAAATATGCAGGAGGTTTTGTGTATGGCAATACACTATCGCAGCATCCTTGAGCTGCATGACCAAGGTAAGAGTCAACGAGATATCGCGGCAATTACTGGGAATTCCAGGGACAAGATTCGCGAGGTGATCAAGCGAGCTGAGAGCCGCGAATTAAAGCCACCGCTGGATCCTTCAGCGAGTGATGAATCGCTTGGGAAGCTGTTATTTCCAGAGCTTAAACCTGAGTCAAAGGGACGTCAGCTGCCAGATTATGACTATGTTCATAAAGAACTTGCGAAGCCCAATGTCACCCTGTCACTGCTTTACTATGAATATGAGCAACAGTGTCGTCAAGCTGATACAGTTCCGTACAGTTACCGGACTTTTTGTCGAAGCTACACGGAGTTTGCTCAACAATTCAAAGCTACGATGCGTATCAAGCGCAAGCCTGGGGAACTGATGGAGGCTGACTGGGCTGGTTCAACATTGCATCTACAAGATCGTGATACTGGCGAGGCCGTGACTGCCTATCTCTTTTTGGCCGTACTGCCGAGCAGTCAGTATTCGTATTGTGAAGCAACGTTGAGTATGACAATGCCGGACTGGCTTCAATGTCATGTTCACGCATATAGCTACTTTGGTGGCGTTACTGAGGTGCTTGTCTCCGACAACCTGAAAGTTGGAGTGACGAAACATAAACGAAATCAAGTGGTGTTAAACCCAATGTATCGCGATTTGGCGGAGCACTATGGCACAGTGGTGATGCCAGCACGCGTACGCACGCCTAAAGACAAAGCGACTGTAGAAGGCAGCGTCGGGACGCTTTCGACGTGGGTCATCGCAGCATTGCGTAATGAGACCTTTTTCACCCTTGGAGAATTGAACAAAGCCGTCGGTATTAAACTGGCAGAGTTTAATCGACGGCCCTATACGAAGAAACATAAGCAGTGCAAGAACCGAGAAGAAGGATTTGAAACAGAAGAACGCTTCGCGTTACATCCACTTCCGAGCACAGCATTTGAGATGGCGTCCTGGCAGACCGCCATCGTACAACCAGATTACCACATTTGTGTAAACCAGATGTTCTATTCAGTCCCTTTCCAGTACATTAGCAATCAAGTCGACGTACGGCTCACGGACAAGCTTGTCGAGATCTATTACAAGGATGCACGCCTAGCGGTGCATGTACGACTCACAGGAACAGTTGGGCAGTTCTCAACTCAGCCTGACCACATGCCAGACGGACATCGACTATTCCTAACCCACACGGTTGAAAGCAGCCGCACCTGGGCTGAGTCAATAGGCACAGGGGCGCAGCAAGTCGTGGCGTACCTCCTGAAGTCATCACGCGCAGAACGGCAAGCACTCAGCGCAACATTACGGTTAGAGAAGCTGGCCCAGAAATATGGCGATGAAGCCTTAGAGCAAGCTTGCGAAGACGTGATGCGTATTGCCAGCGCACCCACGGTGCGAGTGATTGAGCGCATGCTTATCAATAGCGTTGCACGACTCGCAACAAAGACTGAAAACACAGAGCGAGAAGACTATGGTTTCACTCGTGGAGCCGACTATTTTGGGAGGGCTACTGATGGATCAAGAAACGACTAGGATGTTATACGAGATGCGCTTAAGTTCAATGGTGGAAGCTGTAAAGGCACAGAACACCAGTGAAAACTGCCAGGGTATGAATTTCGATGAGCGCTTCAAGTTAATCGTAGCAAACGCCTACGCTGCAAGGCAGACCAACAAGTTGGAACGCCTGATCAAGCAAGCCGACTTCTCAACGGTGGCACCATCAATTGGCAATATTGACTACCTGCCGGATCGACATCTTGACCGTCATCTCATTACTGAGCTTGCGACTGAGACATACATCAAACAACACCACAATTTGATCATCATGGGAGCATCAGGGAACGGGAAGACGTGGTTGGCGACTGCACTCGGCATTGAGGCTTGTCGCCAGTTTCATAAGGTGAAGTACATCCGGTTGCCGGAGTTACTTGATGACTTACTGATTGCTAAAAATGAAGCAAACGGTGATTTTCAGAAATTGCTTGAGCGCTATCGCAAGGTTGACCTTCTCATCGTGGATGAATGGTTACTGACTGACGTGTCCCTAGAGCAATCTCAATTTCTGCTCGAACTGGTTGAATGTCGACTTCAATCAGCGTCGACAATCTACTGTTCTCAATTTGATCCCAAAGGCTGGCATAACAAGTTCAACAACGCTCAAATTGCCGATGCCATTCTTGACCGAATCGTTCATGATTCGTATCGGATTGTGATTGAAGGCGAACGCTCAATGCGTGAACGCTACGGGATTGGAGGCCGCCATGATTAACGAAGAGGTACAGCGGCGGATTGCCAGCTACTACATGGAAAGCACCATGAGCGAAGACGAGTATAACGAACTGGAAAGTGTTCTGATCGATAAGATCTGGGAAACAGACGAACGGGTCACAGATAATGAGCTTGTGCGAATCGGCATAAAGCTGATCAATGAACTGCTTATCCGGCGTGAAAACCACCGTCAAGTGTAGAAACGAGAGCGTCCCTACGATTGCATTGGATATGATGCCATCGTAGGGACGTTATTGATTGGACTGATTTGTGTCCGAAGTGGACGATTTCTTGGCACGAGTGGACGAAAACTTGGCAGAGCTGGACGATTTCGATGTCCGCCTTCAACGACAAAGGGCCGGTCTCTGGGATTATCAAGAAGAGCGGCTCCTGGTATTCGTACAACGGTGAGCGGCTGGGCCAAGGCGCGGCGAATGCAGAAGCATACCTGGATGCTCACCCCGAAATGAGTAAGGAAATTGAAGCGGTTCTGGTGCAAAGTTGAAATTAAGCGTAGATCAAAGTGACTGTGTTTAGTGGTTGTAGCCTATGCCGCTAACAATTGGTCGACTTCTTGATACGCTGAAAAGCCGAAGAGGCCTAG
>NZ_BOLU01000019.1:0-52252 GCF_016861825.1 Lacticaseibacillus sp. 866-1
GTGCTTGTGAGTGTTAATCTGAGAGTGGGTCATGAAGATTCCTGCTTTCTTGTCTGGTTGCACTAACAAGAATAGGTCTTCATGGCCTTTTTGGTCTAGTCGCTAAGGTGTTGCACTTGAATTGTAAACTGGGGGGATCTAATAACGGACTAATATGCGAAAACATTTTTGCGTTGCCGATCAGCTGGTCCATGTAGGACGCACCTTTGTCGTTAAACTCTTTTAGATATAATCTTAGAGCTTGACGCTTAGTAATAGAGCTAAGGCTACCACTTACAAGTGCGTCATAATTATTCAGGAGAAATTGGGTAATTGCTGTGGAGTTTGGTTCGTTTCCTTCCCCCGTAAAAATATCAGTCAATTCTTCCCATTTGCTTTGTGCTCCATCTGTGGTCATGCCTGCCTGTGTGGCTCGCTGGAGATATTCCGTCTTTAGCAGATCAATCAGTGTCAAAGGAACGCCTTTGGAATTTAATGATGAAAAAACTGCAAATGCATCAGCAGTATCGCCTACCGAAATTCTGAGCATCTCCGCAGCGTTCAGTCGGTCGTAGAAACTTTTGATGTCTTCGATGCTGTGTATTCCTTCTGGATCATTCAAGAGGCCAAGAATTGACTTATACCTTTTGGCGAAAGCGCGACTGCCATATTTTTTGGGCTCTTCTTTATTGATAATCGCCAAGAAACTCTCATAAACTTCAGCATCTCGATGGAGAAGAGTCAAGCGAGGTTTGCCATCGTACATCAGCTTACGCTTTATATTAGACTTTAACGTTATAATATCTTCCAACTGAGCAGCCTCAGTAGGATTCTGGTTATTCAGTGTCTTTTGAAGGTCACTTAATCGCTGATAGATCGCGAGAAAGATGAGTGAAATAGTTGTCAGCCGCTGCTGACCATCTACTACATCATAACTATTGTTGTCATCAGCCCGTTGTTGGACTAATAAGTTGCCCATGTAGTATCCCTTAGACTCATGGATAATATCATCAACTAAGGTCTCAATGTTGCTATCCGTCCATGAGTAGTTTCTCTGATAAGCAGGGATAACGTGTGTTAAGTTGCTTTCAATAGGAAACAGCTCCGATATAGGCTTCGTCTCAGGCGTGATTTGCATAATTACCCTCCTATTTTCCTTGTTATACCTCACCGTGTCTCGTTTCTTTCTCCTGTTATAGTTTACCCTTATTTCTTCTTTATTGTCTAAACACCTTTAAAAACCACACAGTGAGGATACCTAACAATAGCCAATACAAGATTTGACTAGTGTTTCACGGCTTTTACGGCTGCTCCAAACCGTCGCAGTCCTTCCTCAACCTTGCTCCTTGGCGCCCCCAGGTTGAACCGCAAATGATTGGCCCCGCCATTGCCATACACACGCCCGTCCATAATGGCGACATTTTGCCCATGAACCATCTCGTGCTGCAGCGCTGGCATGGTAATGCCAAGCGGTGAGGTATCGATCCAAGCGAGGTAAGTCGCGGCCGGAATCTGGTAATCCAGCCCGACCTCATCCTTCAGATACTTTTGCAACAACTCGTAATTCCCGTCGATGTAGTCGCACAGTTGGTTCAACCACTCCTCTTGGTGGCTGTAGCACTCAATCGTCGCCAGCATCCCCAGGTACGGCACAGACGACAGCGCGCTGCGGTACTCGAGGCCGTAGACGAACTCCTCGCGGTCGCGCGGGTCGGGAATCAGCGCGTACGAACAGCCGAGCGCGGTGACGTTGAACGCCTTGCCGGCTGAGGAGATGACGGTCTTTTGCACGGTGAGCTGGTCGAAGTACGCGGCCAACGAGTGCACAATGGTGCCGCGGCGCACAACACCCATGTGGATCTCGTCGGAGATAATGGCGACGTGATAGGCGTTGCACAGCTCGACAATGCGCTGCATGTCCTCCCCTGACCAGGCGATGCCCAGCGGGTTGTGCGGGTTGCAAAGCAGGAACACGGCCGGGTGCTCGCGCGCAAAGTAGGCGTCAAGCTTATCCCAGTCGACGCCGTGGTTGATGTCGAACTCCAGCAGCAGCCGGTGGTTGGACGTCACGGTTTTGATGAACGCGTCATAGCACGGACTGAACGTGACAACTTTATCGCCGGGCTGGCTGAACTGCTCGAGCAGCTTCGCCAACGTGAAAATGACGCTGGGACTGTACACGATGGCGTCCTGATCGATGGCCACGTGGTAGCGGCGGTTGAACCAGCCGGCGATGGCGCCTTTGAAGGCCGGGTTGTCCCAGTGGGTGTAACCGAAAATGCCCTTCTGCGACGCCTTGACCAGCACGTCACGCACACCAGGCGCGGTGGCAAAGTCCATGTCGGAGATGGTAAACGGCAGGAGGTTGGCCTCGCCAAAGCGCGTCTGCACGTAATCCCATTGGTCCGAGTACGTGCCGTAGCGATCGATCACAGTGTCAAAATCATATTTTGTCATGGCTGCCCTCCCGCTGCTTGGCCGACGCCACTGGGTCGACGATTTGCTCGAATGTGTACGCGCCGGCCTCATAATCAAAAATGGCGATACCGCAATTCGGCATTCGCTCGTTAAGCACCCCGGCTGGGGCCCGCTGCGACAAAAAGCTGTGGGTGGCCCCGGCGTGCGACACCATCAGGACCTGAGCGTCGTCTGGCGCCGCGGCCATCAGGCGGTCGACAGTCGCCACCACTCGGTCAATAGTAGTCTGATCCGCCTCGCCGCCGTATGGCACAAAAAAGTCGCCATACGGAATGGCCGGATTCAGATACTCCGGCTGGCCTTCGAAGCGGCCAAATCCATGCTCGCGCAAGCCTTTTTCTCGGGTGTACGTCAAGTCAGTCACCAGTTCCAAGGTGTCCGCCGCCCGCTCAGCAGTGGAACAGTGCGCCTCGGTCAGCGTGACGTGGTGCGCGGCGAACCACTGCCGCGCCGTTTTCGCCTGAGCGATGCCGCGGTCGGTCAGCGGCGAGTCGCACCAGCCTTGGATCCGGCCCAGCACATTGAACAAGGTCTCGCCGTGGCGCATCAGATACAGTTTTTTACTCACGATCCAAGCCCTCTTTTACTTCAGATAATCCTCAAGAAACCCGCAGACGCCAGAGGCATCGTTGTCGACCGGCGTGACCGCGTCCGCGGCGGCCAGGACCTCTGGGTCGGCGTTTTTCATTGCCACGCCCAGGCCGGCTTCGCGGATCATTTCCAGGTCGTTGCCGCCATCGCCGAACGCCGCCATCTCGCTGAGCGGAATGTTCAGCACCTCACCGAGTTCAGCCAGGCCCGCGGCTTTGTGGCGGCCCGGCTGGATGATGTCGATGTCGCCGTGGCCGGAACTGGTCGGCACCGCGATGCCGGCGAAGGCCTCGTTGTACTTATCGAGGTACTCCTGGGTGCGCGCCGGCGGCATTTTCGTCGCAAACTTCATGATTTGATCGTCGGGTGCTTCCAGCGTGTCCTGCAGCTGCAGGCGGTGGTAATAGCGGTGCATTTCATTGATGAACGCCGGGTCCTCACTGCCGCGGATGTGCGCGGTCTTCACGCCGCACGCGATCGCCGCAAGCACGGGATCGGCGGTCAGGTACTGCGTGATGGTTTCGGTGGCCTCAGGGCTGAAAGTATGCACGGCGTAAGTAGTTTCGGCGTCGCGAATGTACGCCCCATTTTCCGCGACGTAAATCGTGTTCGGATAGTCAGTGAAAAATGAGCGCAGCTGGTAGTACTGGTTGCCGCTGGCCACGACGAAGCGAATGCCGAGCTCGGTCATGCGCGCGTGGACCTTGGCGAACCGCTCGCGGTCGTAGTCCTGCTGCGAATTGAGAAAAGTGCCGTCCATATCGACGGCGACGAGTTTAATCATAAGTTCCTCCTAGTGGTGCCGTTTTCATTCTCTTATTGTAACAAACTGAACCAACCTGGGCGGATATTTCCAGCGGCGAATGCAGTCAAAAATGCCGCGCCACGCAAAAAGTCACTCGCTGCACACGCGAGTGACTCATTTAGACATTTGCGTCATCATTTTGACGTGCACGGTGGCGTCTAGGCTGCAGTGATCGTCCCAGTGGATCTCCAGCGATTGCATCGTCGTCGCCAGGCGCGCCCAGATTTCTCCACCTTTGGGGTCCTGAAGCAGGTGCCAGCCGGCTAAAATACGGTAGTACTTGTTGCCTTTTTTATCCACAAAATCGGGCAGCTTGTATTCAAGTTTGGCCGTTTGCAGATTGAAAATCACCGCCTCCATCGCCTCGGTGAGCACGACATTTTGGTCGAGCGCCTGGAACGCATATGGCCGGCCCATCATCATCAGGACAAACGACACCAGCAGATCTGGCGCGTCGGCGCAAATCGCGCGCGCGACCGCATAGCTCGCACGTATCCCCCAGGCTCTGATGTCACCGAGTTCACTCGGGATAAAAGTCAGCTCACCGATGAACAGAGTGCCTTCTGGATTCGTGACGGCTTTTTGCATAATATGGCGCGAGTTGGAAATTGTTTGGCCTGTCGCCACGACCGCCAGCGCGTGGACAATTCGATAAGGCATCTCGGCCAGCTCGGCCTCCCCGCTTTTTAAGGCGGCGATCATGTCGGTCGTCAGCTCGGTCGCTTCTGCCAAACACTGCAAAGAGTAATGACTGAGCGCAAACTGCGCAAGCTTTAGTTCCGTCAACGCGGCGCCTCCCGCTCTCAATTTAAATTATCATAATCAAAATGAGAAGCGTTGTAAAGACAGCTGTTTGACTCGTAAAATTTTGCTTGTGGCTACTTAACTTGGACCCGCGCCGCCGCGTGTGAAAGCGCCGCGGCAAGTCGACGCACGCCCGGTTCGATGTCACTGATTGCCGGCGCCGCATAGGTCAGCCGCGCGCCGTTTTGTGTCGTGTGGCTGGGCGCCAAGTTGCGGCCAGGTACCACGCTGACATGCGCCGGCAGCAGCACCTCGCGCTGAAGCTGGGTCATGTCCAGGCCAGTTGGCCCCTGTAGCCAGAGGAAAAAGCCGCCGTTCGGCTCGGTGACGCTGTAGTCTGCTGGTAAAAACTTTTGCAGCGCGTCCAGCATGACGTCCCGCTTGTCGCGATAAGTCTCGCGCAGCTCGGCCAGATGGGCCGGAAAATCCACGCGTTTCAGGTACTCGGTGACCCCGCGCTGAATCAGTGCACTCGACTCGACATCGGCCGCACCCTTCAGTGCCTCAATGCCGGCCATGATCTCTGGGTCAGCAATCAGCCAGCCCAGGCGCAAGCTCGGCGACAGAATCTTGGACATACTGCCAAGAAATACGACGCGCCCCTGGGTATCAAACGACTTGACCGGGGGCAGGCTCGTCCCTTCGTAGCGCAGGAACCGGTACGGACCGTCTTCCAAGATCAGGACATCGAACTGGTTGGCCAGCCGCACCAGCGCTTTGCGTTTTTCCAAACTCATGACGGTGCCGGTCGGATTTTGAAAATCAGGCACCGTGTAAATCATTTTCACCGAATGCGTCATGAGGATTTTTTTCAAGGCGACCAGGTCCATGCCGTCGTCTTCCATCGGCACTTCGTAGTAATTCGGCTCGTATTGGTTGAAGGCGGCCATCGCGCCCAGATAGGTCGGGGCCTCGACCACCAGGCCGTCACCGGGGTCGATCATCAGCCGCGCGGTGAGGTCGATGCCCTGCTGCGCGCCCTGCGTGATCATGATGTGCTCGCCAGTCGTCTCGATTCCGTCTGCCTGCATCATCGTCGCCAGCTGATCGCGCAGCGGCCGGTAGCCCCAGCTGTCAGCGTATTGAAACGCCGCCGCATTGGCCATCGCGTGATCCATCGCCGCCTGCAGTTCCGCCTGTGGGAACATGGCGGGATCCGGGTAGCCGCCAGCAAAGGAGATCTGCTGCGGGTCCGGCGCCGTGTACAGATCATTCAGCCCGGCATTTTGAGTTTCAGCAACGCGCTTAGCAAACTTCATAGGATATCGACCTTTCCGATTGGGATTATCTCTATCGTAGGCGCTTGCTAGGGTTAAGTAAAACTCATCTTTTTACATTTATGATGAAATTACTTCATTTTTGAAAATGAGCAATTCCTACCCTGACGTAACAATTCCATGAGAGCCCCCCTCATCACGGTTTAATCCCCTGGTGTTAAGCTATTTGTCATGCTTATCACAGTTATCGGAGGGATATTTTCTCATGAGTTCCAAGTCTAAGGATGAAGGCGAAGGCGGCAGCGTCCAGCGCTCGCTTAAAACGCGCCATCTATCGATGATCGCGCTCGGCGGCAGCATTGGCACCGGGCTATTCGTCACCAGCGGCTCGACCATCGCCACGGCCGGCCCGGGCGGCGCGCCGCTGGCCTACCTGGCCATCGGCGTGATGGTGTATTTTCCAATGACCAGCCTCGGCGAAATGGCGACTTACATGCCGGTGTCCGGCTCATTTGCCGAGTATGCGACGCGCTTCGTCGACCCCGCGGCCGGGTTTGCGCTCGGGTGGAATTACTGGTTCAACTGGGCGATCACACTGGCCGTCGACATTTCCACCACGGCGATTCTCATGCACTTCTGGCTGCCGCACATCCCCGGCTGGATTTTCTCGGTCGGCTTTCTGACCCTGATTTTTGCGCTGAACATTATCTCGGTGAAGGCGTTCGGTGAGACCGAGTACTGGCTCGCAATGATCAAAGTCGTCACGGTGCTGGTGTTCCTGGCGGTCGGGATTCTCACCATCGTCGGGGTGCTGGGCGGCGGTCCGGTTCTGGGCATGCGCAATTTCATCACCGGCGACGCGCCCTTCCACGGCGGGCTGCCGGTGGGCCTGTCGGTGTTCGTCGTCGCGGGATTTTCATTTCAAGGCACGGAGCTCATCGGCATCACGGCCGGCGAATCCGCGACCCCGGAGAAAAGTATTCCCAAAGCGATCAAGGAAGTCTTCTGGCGCATCCTGATTTTCTATATCCTTGCCATTGCGGTCATCGCCGCCCTGATTCCCTACACGGACCCGAACCTGCTGGGCGCCAGCGAAACCCACGTCGCCATGTCGCCGTTCACGCTGGTCTTCCAGCGCATCGGCATGGCCGGCGCGGCGAGTCTGATGAACGCGGTGATCCTGACATCGGTACTGTCATCCGCCAACTCGGGCATGTACGCATCCAGCCGCATGCTGTGGGCGATGGGCTCAAACGGCATGGCGCCACGCATTTACGGTAAAACGAACCGGCGCGGTGTGCCACTCCCGGCGCTGCTCTTGACCACGCTGGTCGGCGCGCTGACATTTCTCACCAGCGTCCTGGGCAGCAACGTCTATCAGCTGCTGGTCGCAGCCAGCGGGCTCACCGGCTTCATTGCGTGGATCGGCATCGCCCTGTCGCACCTGCGCTTCCGCCGCGCGCTGATCAAGCAAGGACACTCGGTGGATGAACTCGTGTATCACGCCAAGCTTTTTCCTTTCGGTCCGCTGCTGGCGCTGGTGCTCGGCCTGGTGGTCATCATCGGCCAGGACATCCCATCACTCAAAGCCTTCGCCTGGGACAAGCTGCTGATCTCGTATATGTCGATTCCCTTGTTCGTGATCCTCTTCACCTGGTACAAGGTCAAGCACCACACCCACCTGATTCCGCTGGACGAAATCAAACTCAAGGACTAACGCTAAGTTGTCGGCCGCGTGCTGACAGCTTTTTTTGTTCATCGGAAAAATCTGCCTTTGCACCCGGTCAACAATTGGTGTAGGGTAGCTTTCGTTAGCTCACTAACGAAAGGACGATTCAGATGCAAAATTTTGGGCGGGTCATCAAACAGGCCACCAACCAAATGAATAAACACATGGACACCTACGCCAAGCAGTTCGGCCTGACCGGCACGCAGATGTCGATCATCGATTTTGTCGGCAACCATGGCCAGGTCTTGCAGCGTGACATCGAGGCCGAGTTCGCCATTCAGCGCTCCACCGCCACGCTGACGCTGCAGCGCATGGAGAAAAGCGGCCTGATCAAGCGCACCGCATCAGCCAGTGACGCCAGGCAAAAAGCCGTGAGCCTGACGCCAAAGGCCACCAAGCTGAAACAAAAAATCACGGCCTACATTCAGGGCCAACAGCAGGCGATGGAACAAGCCTTCACCTCTGCCGAGCAGGCCGTCTTCAACCGAATGATCACCACCTTCATCCAGCTGAACGGAGGCGCCCATGAGTGATTCTGAACGCATTCGCCCCCGCGTCATCGGCGCGGTGCTCGCCACTGGCATCATGTCGTTTTGCGGCGTGATCGTCGAAACCGCCATGAACGTCACCTTCCCCACGCTGATGCGCGAGTTTCACGTCGCCACCAACACTGTGCAATGGATGACTACCCTTTACCTGCTAGTGGTTGCCTCGATGGTGCCACTTTCAGCCACGCTCAAGCGCCGCTTCAAAAACAAGCCGCTGTTTCTGGTTGCCATCACGCTGTTCATCGCCGGCGTGGCGCTAGACGCGGTGGCCCCGCACTTTTGGGTGCTGCTGCTCGGCCGCGGCATTCAGGGCCTGGGCACTGGCATCGCGCTGCCGTTGATGTTCAACATCATTATTGAGCAGGTCCCGCAGTCCAAAATTGGCAGCATGATGGGCATCGGCACCATGATCACCGGCGTCGCGCCGGCGATCGGCCCCACATTCGGCGGGCTGGTCGTTTCGGCGTTGAGCTGGCGCTTCATTTTCGTCTTTCTGCTGCCGCTGCTGGTGCTCGCGCTGCTCCTCGGCCTGTTTTGCATCGAGCAAAAAGTGCCGACCACCAAGGCCAGCACCGACCTGCCCAGTGTGGCGCTCATCATCGTCACCTTCTGCGGCCTGATTTTCGGCATCAGCAACTTTGGCAGCACCCCGTTTTTGACCCTTAAAGTCGCCGGCGCAATGGTGCTGGGACTCATCGCTTTGACCCTGTTCATCTGGCGGTCAGGCCACCTCGAGAGCCCAATCATCAACCTAACACTGTTCAAAAATGCCGCGTTCACCAGCCACATCCTGGCATTTGCCATGCTTCAGATCAACGCGCTGGGGCTGTCCTTCCTGCTGCCGAACTATATTCAGCTGGTCGATGGCGGCACACCGCTGACCGCTGGCCTCATTGTCCTGCCTGGTGCTGCAGTGGGTGCGCTCCTGGCGCCGTTAAGCGGCCGTCTGTACGATAACGTCGGGCCCAAGCTTCCGCTGCGTCTGGGCAGCGCCATCACGCTGCTGGGCATCATTCTCATGGCCGCAGTGCCGCGGCTCACGGATCCGTTGATTTTGGCACTTTACCTGGTCTTCATGATCGGCATCGGCCTGAGTATGGGCAACCTGATGACCAACGGCCTGCGCCAAGTCGCAAAAGCCGAGCAAACCGATGGCAACGCGATTTTCAACACCACGCAGCAATTCGCCGCCGCGGTCGGCACCAGTGTCACCGCCGCGCTGATTGCCGCCAGCCAAAAGACCGCCGCCACCGTCGCGCAAGGCACCATGACCGGCGCCTTGCACACCCTGATTTTGCTGGCCCTCCTGTGCGCTTTGGGCCTCGGGTTGATCGTTCGCGTCACCCGCAGGCACGCCGCTGACTAATATCACAAAAAGCTTGCCACACCGGGGATTTTCCCTGGTTGTGACAAGCTTTTTGATTACGCTGAATGATCAACGCCGGCTTAGAAAAAAGCGAAGACGCGGCCCGAATCAGGCCGCCGCTTTGGCCTGGGTCCGCCGCGTCGCCCAGATCAGCAGCGCGAAACTCAGAACCAGGACACCGCCAAGGACGGTGTAAGTGTGCGCGCCCCAGGTCTTGATGAACTGACCGAAGAAAAAGTTACCCAGCGGCTGGACCCCATCGTACACCAGAAAAATCAGCCCGAACACGCGGCCAAGCAGCTCACGCGGCGTCATGCCCTGCATGAGCGTGGCGACACTGCTGAACATCTGCGAGTTGACGAAGCCGTTGATCAGCGCCAGCGCGAGCCACAGGAAATGCGTGAGGTGGAACCCGAGCCCCACCATCAGCACGCCGATGACCAACTGCTCCGTGTAGACTTGCATCACCGACACACGCTGGCGCTGCAGTGACAACACGGCACCGCCCAGCAGCCCCCCGCACGCATTGATCAGCAGAAACGTGCTGTAGGCGCTCGGCCGTCCGGCATACAGATGGTCGGCCATGTACGGTGCCGCCAGCAAGAACCCGGCCGCACAAAAGTTGAACGCCCCGAGCGCCAGCATCATCAAAGCCAGCTGGTGATTGCCCACCACGTACTTCAGGCCATAGATGGTGTCTTTGATGGGGTCGCTGGCATCCTCACCCGGTTTGAACACCGGACTGTTCAGCGTCCACACCAAAAGCGCGGCCACCACGTAAGACCCCGCATTGATCAGCAGAAAGCCCTGAAAGCCGAGCCGGCCAGTGCTTAAAAGCAGGCCGCCAATCAATGGCGAAAGGATGCTGGCCATGCTGAAAACAGCGTTAGCGATGGCATTGAACCGCTGAAGCGCCGGCGCTTCGATAATATCAGGCGTGATGGCTTTGGCCGCGGGAAAGTTGATGGTGGTCATGAGGTCCAGCACACTGGTGATCAAAATCAGCAGCCAGGTCTGCGGCGCGTTTGGGTCGATCAGCCAGGCACCGAACACACAAATGGCGGCGGCAATCGCGTTGCAAACGAGCATGACCCGCTTGCGGTCGTGATGGTCGACGATAACCGCCGCCAGGAAATCACCAAGGAAGAACATGGTGCCGCCGACACCGGTGATCAGGCCGATGAGCTTGGTGTCCCCGGTCTGCTTAACGACCAGCCAGTTGAGGCCGAGCAGGTAAATCGCACTGCCAAGCTGTGAAATGAATGGACTTAGAACCAGTTGAATACTAAAGCGATGTTTTTGCATAACAATAATTATATCGCAGGCCCGGTAAGCGTGCATCACCCCCGCGCGCTTTTATAAAATCAGGCTTCGGGTTCGCAACGGGGAAGTGGCTAGCGACGTACGAGGCCTCGCCGCTAAAAACCGGCGGCAATGCCTCGAACTAGGCTACCCATTCCCCTGCGCACCATACAAAAAAACAGCACCCCGCGCTTGCGGAATGCTGTTTCATAATACTGATGATTAGTCGAGGATCTCAGAAACGACCCCGGCACCAACAGTACGGCCACCTTCACGAACGGTGAACTTGGTACCCTTTTCAAGGGCAACAGGCGCGATCATGTCGACTTCGAAGGTAACGTTGTCGCCAGGCATAACCATTTCAACGCCATCAGGCAGTTCGATCACACCAGTAACATCAGTGGTGTGGAAGTAGAACTGAGGACGGTAGTTGGAGAAGAATGGCGTGTGACGGCCACCTTCTTCTTTTGTCAGGACATAAACTTCAGCCTTGAACTTCTTGTGGGTCTGGATCGAACCTGGCTTAGCCAAAACTTGGCCACGCTCAACCTGATCACGGTTGATCCCACGAAGCAGGACACCAACGTTGTCGCCGGCTTCGCCAAGATCCAAGGTCTTACGGAACATTTCGAGGCCAGTAACAACTGACTTCAAAACTTCGTCGTGCAGACCAACGATTTCGACTTCGTCACCGATCTTAACCGTCCCACGGTCGATACGACCGGAAGCAACGGTACCACGACCAGTGATGGTGAAGACGTCTTCAACAGGCATCAAGAAAGGCTTGTCGGTGTCACGAACTGGCGTTGGGATGTACTCGTCAACGGTGTCCATGAGTTCCTGGATAACCTTTTCTTGTTCTGGATCGCCCTGCAGAGCCTTAAGCGCTGAGCCACGGATGACAGGAATATCGTCACCAGGGAAATCGTATTCGGACAGCAGTTCACGAACTTCCATTTCGACCAAGTCGATCAGTTCGTCATCGTCAACAAGGTCTGTCTTGTTCAGGAAGACAACGATGTAGTCAACGCCGACCTGACGAGCCAGCAGAATGTGTTCGCGAGTCTGTGGCATTGGGCCATCAGTAGCGGCAACGACCAAGATCGCACCATCCATCTGAGCGGCACCAGTGATCATGTTCTTAACGTAGTCAGCATGCCCAGGCGCATCGATATGTGCGTAATGGCGCTTTTCCGTTTCGTATTCAACGTGGGCGGTGTTGATCGTGATGCCACGTTCCTTTTCCTCAGGCGCAGCATCGATTGATGCGTAGTCCTGTTCCTTGGCCAGGCCTTTAGCAGCCAGGACCTTGGTGATCGCCGCGGTCAGAGTGGTCTTACCGTGGTCAACGTGCCCGATGGTACCAATGTTAACGTGGGGCTTTGTGCGTTCATAGTGTTCTTTTTCAGCCATGAAAAAACGAACCTCCTGTATTTTTTTCGTAAAGACACAGGCGCAAAAGCCCGTAATCCTTTACGTTCTATAGTACTACATTCACGCCGAAATACCAAAAAGATATTTCGACTGGAAATGAATTCCGAAGTTGATTATACCAGAACCCACGGGTTTGTAAACAGCTGGCCGTCAAGTTTTCACCCTTTACACGTGAAAACTGTCTGCTGCTTACTTGGCCATTTCACTCAACTTAAGGGTCTGCTCGCCCAGCCAGTTGAACAAGGCGGTCTCCTCAGCGGTCACGCCGGCACCTTCTTTATTGAGGTAGCTGGTTGCAAAATGCTTGGGATCCGTCACGGACTGGTCGATGAACGGATACAGGTAGCCGAGTTCGAACCGCAGCGTCTCGACCGTCGCGCGCATCAGCTCGGGGTCGGTCAGCCCAATTTGGAGCTGCACCTGGTTGAGTACGGCCAGCAGGGTCTTGTCGTTCATGACCCCTGACAGCTTGCTCGGCACGACTTTGCCTTCAGTCTGGTAGCCCAGCACCTTGACCGGCTCGTCGGCTCCCACCGCCGTCAGCGCGTCCAGCAGGCTGACGCGAATTGCCGGGTGGACATCCGGATCAGTCAGGTTTGGCGTGGCCGCGGCGATCATGCTGGCTTTCGGCAGCCGGCCGAGGTCTGAAATCATCGTCTCCTGCGTGTGGGCATCGAACCCGCCTAGGTGGCGCAACTTTTTGGCCAGCTGGTTGATCTCGTCCCCATGCGCAGACATGTCCGCCTGCTCTGCGTCTGCGATGCGCTTGGTCAGGTCCGCTTGTTTTCGCCCGTCAACATGGTGCAAGACTGCCCAGGCGAAGCGGTAATCCGGCAGCGCCAGCAGCACGTCAAACAGCACGTTAATCGTGCTGTCACCGCTGAGAAAATCCTCCATGTACTGACTGACGTACGGCAGCGCCAGGCTGGGCTGCTTGAGGCCGACATAAGACTTGACCAGCGGCCGGGCAACCTCGAACACCGGAGTTTCCTTGTAGGCTTTTTCCAGGTGGGCCACCGCGCTAGCGTAATTCTTCTTTTGCAGCGCCGAAACACCCAGAGTCAGGTGGCGACTGGCATTGTTGGGCAACGGGACAATTTTGGCCATGTTTGTTCTCTCCTTTTTGCTTCTTATCTCATGATAACAGTCCTCACGCCTGCTGGACAGAATCAGGCCACGAAAAAAGCCGCACCGACTGGGGTGCGACTTTTCGTGAAAAACTACTGGCGCTTGGCGCTGTTTTGGTTGACTTCCATGATGACCGGCAGGATCACCGGACGCCGCTTGGTGTGATCAAACAGGAAGCGGGACAGGTCGTCGCGCACGGACTGCTTCAACGTGCTCCAGTCGAAGGACTTGTTGTCCAACTGCTTTTGCACCGACTTCTCGACGACGCCGCTCGACTCGTTGAGCAGATCCTTGGAAGTCTTGACGTAAACGAAGCCCTTGCTCTGGATCTTCGGCTTGGACACGATTTTCTTCTTCTTGCGGTCGATGGTGACCACTGCGATGAAGATCCCGTCCTCAGCCAGCATCTTGCGGTCGCGCAGGACGATGTTGCCGATGTCGCCGACGCCAATGCCGTCGATCATGGTGTTGCCGGCGTCCACGTGCCCGGAGATGTGCAGCTTGCCCTTGTCGTAGGAGATGATGTCCCCGACGTTTGGCATCAGGATGTGATCAGCCGGAATGCCGGCGTCCGCCGCGATTTCACGGTGGGCCTCAAGCTGGCGGAACTCACCTTCGACCGGGATCACGAACTTCGGCCGCAGCAGGTTGATCATTAGCTGCAAGTCGTCCTTGTTCGCGTGACCCGACGCGTGCAAGTCATCGGAAATGGCCTTGACCTCGCCGCCTGCGCGGTAAATCATGTCGCGGGTCTTGGCCGCCATGGTTTCCATCGAGTGGCTGACCGTGGTCGTGATGTAAACTAGGTCGCCTTCGTGAATGTGAACCAAGCGGTGCTTGTTGTTGGCCATGCGCTGAAGGGACTTCAACGGCTCGCCCATGCGGCCGGTTTCCAGAACCACCGTCTCCTCAGGCTTGAGGTCCTTAAGTTCCTTGGTGGAAGCCAAAATGTCGTCGTTTGGCAGTACCAGCGCGTTCAGGCGCATCGCGGTTTTGACCACGCGCTCGACTTCGCGGCCGGTCAAGACGACCCGACGGTTGGTTTGCGCCGCGGCGTTCAGCACCTGCTGGATGCGCTGGATGTTGTTGGCCACGCCGGCCACAATGATCCGTCCGTCTTGATAATGGAAGGTTTCCTCAATGTGATCGTAAATTTCGTTCTCACTGGCGTGCGGGTACGGGGACTCCGCGTTGTTGGAGTCGGACATCAGTGCCAGCACGTTGTGGTCGCCAATTTTCGCCAGGCGTGACAAGTCGGTGCGGTACATCTTGGGTGCGCCTTGGTCGAACTTGAAGTCGCCGGTGTAGACGATTGAACCGTTCGGGGTCTGAACGACGACGCCCAGACTGCCCGGAATGCTGTGGGTCGTCGGGAAGAACGACACCTTGACCTTGCCGAAGTCGATGACCGACTTTTCGGTGATCACGTGGAAGTCCTTGAACTTCTTGGCTTTCGGGTTGGCCGTCAGGGTCAACTTGGCCAGTGCAACGGTCAGTGCGGAGCCGAAGACCGGCACCGGATGCTCGCCGATGAAGTACGGCAAGGCGCCGATGGCATCGGCATGGCCGTGAGTCAGAAAGATGCCGGCAATTTTGTCTGCATTTTCGGTCAGGTACGTTAAGTCAGGAATCACAACATCGATCCCCAGCAGCTCGTTGTCCGGATATTTCAGGCCAAAGTCGACAACGAAAATTTGATCGTCCACTTCGATCGCGTACATGTTTTTGCCGTTCTCACGCACACCACCGAGGGCGACCACTTTGATTTTACTCATAGGTACACCTCGTAGATTGTATTAGGTTTTTCCGCCACCCTAAGGTGACAACGAATTATTCCTTGTTCCAGTGTACCACAGGAACCTAGGAAAGCCTATCCGAGCCGCTAGCGCAGGGGTATAAAAAACCACCCTGCGGCAGCAAAGTGGTTGAATAGTCGATATTAACGACGCAGGCCGAGGCTTTGGATCAAGTCGCGGTAACGTGTGATGTCCTTGTTGCGCAGGTAGCGAAGCAAGTTACGGCGTTGGCCGATCTTCTTCATTTCACCAACGTATGAGTGATAGTCCTTCTTGTGAATGGACATGTGGTTCGTCAAGTTGTTGATGTCGGCGGTCAAAAGCGCGATCTGGACCTCTGGTGAACCAGTGTCGCCCTCTTTACGTCCGTACTTCTTGATGATTTCTTCTTTTTGTTCTTTTGTAACAGCCATGGAATATTTCCACCCTTCTTATAAATTGCCTGAGACTGAGCGAAGCGCGGTGAGCCGCTGGGCTAAGTGTCAGGTTCTTGGAACGGGTATTACTTTACGCTATTGGCGCGCACATTGCAACTGCGGCTTACCGCGGTGTCTGGACGCGCAGGAACGCGTGGATCACGTCCCGCAGACCCGTGTACCCATTATACAGGGCGAGCCCCACGATCACCAGGTACGCCAAGCCGTAAACAACCGATGTGCGACTCTTGAACTCCGGAATCGCAGTTACGAAAAAGGCACCGGCACCGACAAACCAAATCGCGTTGACGCATGCTGACCGTAATAACTGTTTTTCCGTAACCGGTGAAGCCAGCGACGCATGATGTTGACTCATTAAGCAACAGTCCTTCCTGGACACAGCTATCAAGCATTTTCCCTTTACAACTTTTTATTGCAAAGAGGCTGGGCCTTCGGTATAATGCTATCTGTTGAAACAAAAGTGACGCACTACAAAACTCAGCCCGGAGGTGAAATTCATGCCACAAATCAAACAAGCAATCAAGCGGGTCAAGACCCAGGAAGCTTCTCGTCAGCTGAATATCGGTCAAAAGAACGATATGCGCACGACCGTTAAGAAGTTCCGCGAAGCCGCAGCTGCCGGCGCTGACAACGCGCAGGACCTGTACAAGGACGCAGCACGCGCCTTGGATATGGCTGCCACCAAGCACCTGATCCACAAGAACAAGGCTGGCCGCGACAAGAGTCGGCTTCACGCCCTGCTTAAAAAGTAACACGATTGCCTGCCGTGTGCAGGCTTTTTTTTATGGTGCAAAGGCGGGCGCACCACGTTAACCACCGCCGATGATACGCCGCAAGCCTCGTGCTTGCGGCTTTTTGTTTACCCCGCCTCTTTGAGGGCCGTCCACAGACCGGTCACATTGGCGACCGCGGCACCGAGAATCACCGGCCAAATGATCGCCCACGGCCCGTCAGCCAGCCGGTCCAACCGGAAAAAGCCGAGAACCAGCCCGTTCATCAGGACAACCACCACAATCACGCCCGTCTGCAGAAGCATTTCCGCCACGGTGTGTCAAGTGATCGGCCACCTACCGAGGCGGCGTTGGGGCCGGGCATGGAACCCATCAATTTCAAAAACGCCCGCGATAATCAAAACTAGAACTTCCAGGCCAATAAAATTCGCGCTGATCAGCCAGCGGGCCTGGGTGAGCGCAAAAGCTAACATCACCAGCAGCTCGGCCGGCAGCAGCACCATTAAAGCGCCACTGAGCACCCGCAGCACGCGCTTCTGCGTGTATGTATCGTAAGCGACCTTGATTCCCCAACCGCGGATCAACAGCTGCTCCAGCCAGTTCTTATTCATCGGCGTCACCCCCGTTGTCCCTATGTTAAAAGCGGCACCGCGGGCCAGCAAGCATTTGCCCTCGGCACCAAAAACGGCGCCGCAGCCTGGGCTGCGACGCCGTCAGATCATGCCCCTAAGGTAATTTTTTGCCCGCTGGTGTACTGCAGGACAAACAGTTCAAACGCCAGATTTTTATCGACCCGGCCGGTTTTCATCGCGGTTTCGGTGTCAACTAGACCGCTAAAGGCCCGGCGCAGCGTTTTGCCGTCTACGCGGCGGATCTCCTGCAGCGCCTTTTTGATCCGAAACGGGTGAACTTTCAGGGTCTGCTGAATGTCGCCTTGGCCGTACCCCTTCTTGGCCAAGATCTGCACTTGCAGCAGCAAGCGAAACTGCATGACCAACAGCGCATTCAGGTGGATTGGTTCCTCTTTTTGGAGCAGGAGGTCGCGGTACAGGCTCAGCGCCTGCGTGGTGTTCTTGCGCACCACCGCGTCGACTAGGTCAAAGACGCGGTCTGTCAGCGCCTTGGGCACCAGCTCGTCGACCGCCTGGGCATCGATGGTCGCCCCTTCCGCCGCGTACAGCTTGAGCTTGGGCAGCTCATGTACCATCGCCGTGTACTCACCGGCCGTGCGCTGCACCAACGCATTCAGCGCGTCCGGCGTGATCTGCAGGTGCTGGGCCTTGAGCTCGCGCTGCACGGCAGCCTCGGCGGCGCGCTGATCCAGCGGCGCCACGTTGACGATTTTGGCTGAGCGGTTCAGCGCCTTGACCACGTTCTTGCGCGCATCCAGCTTCTCGTATGGCGCGACGATCACCATCACGGTCGAAGGCGCAGGCTGCTTGAAGTAGGCCTCTAGCCCCTGCACATCGTGCTCGGGCCCGGACTTGGGCTTTTCCCCAGTCAAAAAGTACGGGTCAGAGATCACCACTTCACGCCAGTCACCGAAAAACGGCGGCGAGGCGGCGTCGTCTAGCGCCACCCCGACCGCGGTTTGCCGCATGTCGTAGGTGGCAAAGTTCATGGTCTGCTGATCTGGTGGAATGACGGCTTTAAGCGCGGCCAAGGCCTGGTCGACCAGCGCCTGCTCGGTGCCAAGCAGAAGCACCAGAGGCGGCAAGTCGCCTTTTTTTAACTGTCTGATCAGTTCCTGAACGGTCATGGGCCGCCTTCTTCCGCTAAAAATTGATGCACGGTGTGGGCCGTACTGCTCGCATCGACCCACACCGCCCCGCTTGTCGCCGTGTTCAGCCATGGCACCCCGGCCGCCTGCAGCGTGACCAGCGTTTCCTGATGCGGGTGGCCATAACGATTGGCCACCCCGGCGGAGATCAGCGCGAGCTTTGGGGTGATCTGCTGGATGAATTCTGGCGCGGACGACGTCTTGGAGCCGTGATGGCCCACTTTTAACATGTCCACGTCGAGCGCTTGCGGCATCAGCTCACGCGTTTCCACGCCTTGGTCCGCATCCCCGGTGAACAGCCAATTGCTGTCCCCTATTTTACCATAGAGCACGATGGAGTCCGCGTTTTTCTCCGTGGCGGTCGTGCCGCTGGGAGCCACCACGCGCAGCTTCAGCGGCCCAACAGACAACGTCTGGCCGGCCAGGACCTGAACGTGCCGCGTCACCTTGCCCTGCTTGGCCGCCACGATGTATGGGTGACCCGCGGCCAGCGGTGTCGTCACCAGCGTCGTCACCGGCATCAATTTGGTGACAACGGCTGCGTCACCCACGTGATCCGCGTCCGCGTGCGTCAACACCAGCGCGTCCAAGTGAGTGATCCCGCGTGCCCGCAGATAATTAACGATTGCGCGCTTGGCCGGCGGATTGGCGGAAAAGCCAAAACCGCGGCCACCAGTGTCAATCAAAATCGCGCCTTGCTTGAACGGCGCTTCAATCAGCAGCGAATCGCCTTGACCGACGTCGAACATGGTCACGCGATACTGCGGGTGCACATTGACCACCAGCCAGGCCACTACGACCCAGCCAACCAGCCACTGCCAGCGGCCAAACGCGAGCCCAACCAGGACCAACACCACCCCTAGTGCCGCCAAGCTCACCGGAACCGCCCCGAAAATAATTTCACCAGGCAGCGTGGCCAGCGCCGTTAAACCTTTTTCGGCGCGGATCAGGACAGTCTCAAGAGCACCGCTGCCCGGGGCGCGCGGCCAGAGGCTGACCACCACCAGCGCCGGCATCAACGCCAGCTCAAACACCGGCATCAGAAGCCAGCTGAACACCGACGCGAGCAGGTGCACCCGAAACGTGTGGAACAGTACCACCGGCGTGCTCACCAGCGCCAGCCGCCAGCTCATTCCCCAGCGGCCGGTGTTGATCACCAGTAGCACGAAGCACAGCAAGTAGGTCAACTGCCCGCCCATGGTGTGCAGGACGTACGGCTGCAGTGCCAGGTTCAACGCGACCGCCGCGGAAAAACAGTCCAGTGGCGTCCACTGCCAGCCGAACCGGTCGTTTAGCATCGCGATGATCCGCAGCCACACCGCGCGCATGATGCCGGCGGCCGGTGGAATCAGCACCAAAAGCGCCGGCAACAGCCCCAGCAGGCTCCAATCGACCGCCTCTTTAGGCAGCCGCAGCCGGTCAGTCAGCCAGTACAGCGCGCCAATCAACGCATAAAGGTGCAGACCCGAAACCGAGAACAGGTGAAATATCCCCAGCGTCACAAAGGCGTCGCGCTGCTCGGCAAAATCACTGTCGACCTGTCCCAGCAGCAACCCCTTCGCATACGCCTGCGTGCGCGGGGCGAGCTGGCGCAGATGGAGCAGCACTTTGGCCCGAAGCACATGTAGCTGCTCGATGATGCCCCGGGCCGGCCGGACCTTCACATCCAGGGTTTGCTGCTCACTTTGCCAGGCCAACTGGTTCTGCCGCCAGGCGTAGATGGCGTAATCGAACTCGTAGGGATTGCGCGCGCCACTGAGCCGGGTCACGTCGCCGTGCCAGGCAACGGTGGCGATGCTGGTCATCTGCTTTAACACCGCGGCCTGCTCTGGGGTCACCTTCGCGCTGCCGCTGATTTTGACCCCATTGGCTGAGGTGCCAGTGTAGCGCACCAGCTCGCCAGTCACCTGCCACGCGGTCGGCATCACCGTTACCACCCCGCTGGGCTTGGGCGGTGCTGCCGTGAGCTGGGCCGCACGAAAGCCCCACGCCAGCCCGACGGCCAGCGCAAGCGGCAACCCAAGTTTGGCGATCCGCCCCGCCTTGAAAAACGCCCACAAGATCAGTGGCACGCCGAGCCACCAGGGCTGCATGACTAGCAGCATGCCGCCCAGGCCCGCGGCCAGCAGAAAAATCCCGCGCCGGTTCATGGCCCGACGGTGACCAGCGGCGCCAGGCGCTCGAATGTTTTGTCGCCAATGCCGCTGACGTTTTTCAAATCCTCAACCGCCTTGAACCCGCCATTTTGGTCGCGGTAGGCGATGATGTCGGCCGCCTTTTTCGGCCCGATGCCGGACAAGGTCTGCAGCTCCGCTTCGGTGGCCGTGTTCAGGTTGACCAAGGCACCGGCACTGCTGCTGGCGCCCGCTGAGGCCGAGCCACCGCCCGTAGGCATGGCGGCCGGCGGGGGCTCTTCCCCGACTTTAGGAATGTAAAGGCTCTCCTGGTCGACAGCGACCTGTGCCAGGTTGACCGTGCTCACATCGGCCTGCGCGACCAGCCCCCCAGCCAGTGCCACCACGTCGACCCAGCGCGTGGTTGGCCCCACCGGATACACCCCAGGCTTGGCCACGGCCCCTTTGATGTGCACGTAGCCTTTTTTGGGCGGCGCACTGCTGGTGGCGGCAGCGCTGCTGACCCCACTGCTGACGCTACTCACACTCGCCACGAGTGGTTCGGCCACCGGCGCCTCGGTCGGTTGGCGGCCCTGCCACCAGAAGAACAGCCCGACCACTGCCGCCACCAGCCCCAGGTACCAGTACTCCCGCACCCATTCCTTCAGTGTTGCCATTTTGATCACCTCGCAGTTAGATTACGCGAGGCCACCAAAAAACCGCCGCAGCTGCCTGCGACGGTCCAAGGCCAAAACTGGCCGCTTACTTAGTGGCTGTTCAAAAACGCGTAGTGACTGATACTAGTAATTTTAAGACGTTACTGTCTTATAATAAATGCATACGAAATGTCGGTTTTCGGACATTTCCCATGCATTTATGAAATCACTCGGAGGTTTTATCCATGGTTTATCGTCAAAGTCCCCACCAACTCTCTTTTGAATCCTTTGGTTGCGGTCTGAGTACACCGCTCAGTCCAAATAATGAGTGGGTGCGCTTAGCCGATATTTTTCCGTGGAAAGAACTCGATGAGGCATACCAATTGGAGTTTTCCAAGAAAAGTACTGGGCGCGCGGCTAAACCATTTCGGATGCTTTATGGCGCTGGACTGATTCAGAATCGAATGAAACTAACCGATCGCGGTGTGGTCGACGCAATTCGAGATACGCCGGCTTATCAGTATCTCATCGGGCTCTCGGAATATCGTGCAGAGAAGCCCTTCGCATACACCAGCTTGTGTACCTTCCGTAAACGGATTGCGGATATCTCTGAACTGGTCAGAAACATTATCAATGATTGGCTTCGTGCCAAGATCGAAGCCTTGGTGCCATTCAAGGTTGACGTGATGATCACGGATGCCACAGCGATTCCGGTGAAGATCCGCTATCCCCAAGATGCCTCGCTGATCAATCAAGCCCGCAAGAATCTTGAAGACATGGCCATTGACATGGCGCATCAACTGAATGTCCCTAATCCACGCATGTATAAGCGTGAAGCCAAACAAGTTTGGACGGCTTTCTCACGCCATCCAAAGAGCCAAAAGCAATCCGTTCACAAGCAAGTTAAAGCGCAACTTCAATACGTCCGTCGCGACTTGCGCTACATCAATGAATTCATTGATGCAGGGGCAATCTTAACCGCCAAACAAGCAGTACGCTTGGGTGTCATCCGAATCTTGTTTGACCAACAATGGTATATGTTTGAACACAAGATTCACCATGTCGCAGACCGGATTGTTAGTCTCCAACAGCCTTATATTCGACCGATCCAGCGTGGTAAGGCGAAAGCCAAAGTTGAGTTTGGGGCCAAGATTGACGCATCGTTAAGTGAGGGCATCGTTGATATTGAGCGTTTCGAATTCAGGGCTTTCAATGAGAGTAAAGACTTTGAAGCGACCTTGGATCATTACTTCGACTTGCATGGCCATTACCCAGATGAGGTGTTGGCAGACACGCTTTATCGCAACCGCGACAATCGAAAGTTGTGTAAGGACCTAGGCATCACCCTGTGCGGACCTAAACTTGGCGCAAAGCCCAAACACATTGATGCCAAGAAACGCCGCCAGGATACGGACGCAGAGAATCGACGCGGGGCCATTGAACGCCGATTCGCCTTTCTCAAAGGGTCAGTAGGCTTGGACTTAGTCAATACCCGAACAGCTGAGTCATTGGCCGTTAAAATCGATCAGGCAATGGTATTAAGCAATGCGCTGACATTCTTGAGAGTGTTTGCTATACCAATTTTAATTTTAACCACGAACGAAGGGCAAACCTATCGTTTCCGGTACAAATTTACTACTAGCATTGAGAATATGGTGGCCTAGTTGAACAGCCACTACTTATCCCAAATATTGATGCGCTTTTCTGGCGCCAGGTACATCTTGTCGGTCGGCTTCACGTCGAAGGCGCGATACCAGGCGGCAAAGTTCAGCACAGGCACGTTGACCCGCAACTGGGCCGGCGCGTGCACGTCGGTCGTGGCGCGGGTTTGCGCCATGGCTGGCCGCATCTTGGTCGCCCAGGACTTAGTGTAAGCCTTGAAGAAGGCCTGCAGTTCGGCCTGTGAAGCGTCCTTGCCCAGCACGGCCAAGGCAACCGCCATCCCTGCGTTGTCGGCGATGTTTTCCGACACGGTCAGTCGCCCATTGATCTTGGCGCCATACGAGTCTCGCCCATCGAACTGCGCGGCCACCGCATCGACCTTTTTGCTGAAGGCAGCCTTATCGGCGGCGGTCCACCAGTTGTTCATCGAGCCGTTTTCGTCGTATTCGGCGCCGTTGTTATCAAAGGAGTGCGAGATTTCATGGCCAATCGTGGCCCCGGTGCCGCCGAGGTTCGCGGCCCGCGACCAATCAATGCTGTAAAACGGCGGCTGCAAAATGCCCGCCGGGAACGTGATGTCGTTTTTGGACGGATCGTAGCAGGCGTTGACCAGGTAACCCGGCATCGCCCATTCGCTGCGATCGACCGGTTGGCCAACTTGGCCGAAGCGGAAGGCCTGGACCTGGCTGGTCAGCTTGGCGACAGCTTCAACCAAGTTGTCACTGTCGGCAAAATGCAGCTGCAGCGCAAGTTTCGGTTCTTCGTCCGGGTAGCCCATCTTGATTTTCATGGTCTTCAGCTTGCGGATCGCCTTTTCGCGGGTCTCGGCACTGAGCCAGGTGTTGTGATTGAGCTGGACCTGATACTGGGCAATCAGCTCCTTGACCATGGCCGTGATGTTGGCCTTCGCCTTTTCACCAAAATATTTACGGCCGTAGTACAGCCCCACCGAATCGGCAAAGAACGCGTTCGTCAGCTGGAACGCGGCCTTGACCCATTCCGTGGCCGCCTCTTGACCGGTCAAAAAGCGTGCGTAGGCGCCGGCCTGGGTGCGCAGATTATCGCTGAGCAAATCCGCGTCATTGAGCAGTTCGTTGATGATGGCGCGGTGCTGCCATTGCTGGTAATTATCTTCTGAAATTAGGGTGTTCATCTGCGCAAACACATCCGGCATCAGGACATTCACCGTTGCCGGCGTCGCAGGCAGCACACTGGCCAAGGCATCGGTCAGACCAATGTTGCTGGTTTCGTGCGCCAGGTCGGCCCAGCTGGTCGGGTGGTCCCAGTTGGTGTCAACCGCCAGGAACTCATTGGTCGGCGTCAGCTTGCCGAGCCGCTGGTCAAAGGCCAGCGCATCGGTAACGTATGCCGCCGCCGTGTCAGCGCTGTAGCCCGCTGCCTGGAGCAGACCTTCAACCATTTTGCGCCAGGCGTCAAACTTCTCCTGGTTTTCCGGCGTGTCCTTCGCGTACTGCTCGGCGTCCGGCAAAATGGTGCTGAAGCCGGCCAGGTGCAGCTGGTTGGTGGTCGCGTCGTGCATATCGGCCATGACCATCCAGTCGTACGGTACTGGATAATCATCTTGAACCAATTCCGGCAGCGCAGCCTTGTAATCAGCCAAGGTCTTGAGGCTTTCCAAGTGCTTTAACCGCGGCACAATCGGGGCGATGCCTAGCGCGTCGCGGGCCGCTTTGTCACTGGCCTTCACGTACAGCTTGGCGGCGTACTGCAGCGCCGGGTCATCTGTCGTCTGCTCGCCGTTAGCCAGTGCGGTCAGATCTTTGACCAGCTTGGCGCGAATGTTGTCAGTCAGGTCGGAGTCGGCACTGACCATGGCCTTGTCAGGCGGGATCACCGTTTTTTCCTGCCAGTCGCCGTTGACGGCCATGTAAAGATCATCTTGAATCCGTGGTTTATCTGTCATGTTTCCTCCTCGTGATTTCACTGTTTTCTCGCATTGCTTTAATCATAGCCAACTGCCAAGGGATTCACAACCGTAACCCAAAAGCCGCCGCGGGTTGCGACGACTCCAATCAGTTAATGGGTTCTCAGGTAATCCAGCGCATCCTTCAGCGTTTTGACCGGGACGATTTTCATCTTGGTCTTGATCTGCTTGGCGGTGCGGGCGGCCACGGCGTAATTGTTATCGTAACTCGGGTCGAGCTTGCGGATCTGCCTGGTGGCCGGCTGGTCCGGGGCAAAAAAGACCTTGGCGCCTTCCTTGTCAGCCATGTAGACCTTCTTGTCGATGCCGCCGATTTGGCCGACGTTGCCGTCGCCGTCAATGGTGCCAGTACCAGCGATCTTCTGGCCGTGGCGGAAGTGCTGATTGGTCAGCTCAGTGTACACCTGGACCGCAAACATCAGGCCGGCGCTTGGGCCGCCGATCTGACCGGCATCGATCTTGACCTGCGGGGTCGTGCTGATGGTCGTGTGCTCGGTCAGCTCAATGCCGATGCCGGCCTTGTTGGTGCCGGGCAGCTTCATCAGCTTCGCCGTCGCCGTGTGCACCTTGCCCTTACGCGTGAAGGTCAGCGTGAGCTTGGAGCCAATCTTGCGTGACTGAATTTCTTTGATGTACTGGTTGGCGGTGGTATAGCGCTTGCCGTCCAGCGCGGTGATGGTGTCGCCCACCTGCAGCTTGCCCTTAAACGGCGACCCTTTGACCAGCGACATCACATAAATGCCGAGGTGGCGCATTTTGGCCGGCTTGCCCGCCGCTTTGAAGGCGGCCTGGACCGCGTTGTTGGCGGCGCTTTTAATATACTGTTCCTGCAGAAAATCATAGGCCTTGGAATCATCGTCGCCCATCAGTTCCTGCTTGGACATGATCTCGGAATACGGCTGCAGCTTCGCCCACAGCAAAAGCGCCGGCGAGGCCGGGCCGACCACGCCGACCGTGGTCAGCATGTAGGCCCCTTTTTCCGTGTCCTTCTTACCTTCAACCGTCACGTACGGCTTCAGCGACTCGGCCGAGCCTGGCACCTCGGCGTAGTAGTTGGTGGGGTAAAACAAGAGACCGGCAGCCACTACCAGCGCGGCAACCAGTCCCCCAATGAGCCCCCAACGACGTTTGTTGCTAGTTTTTCTTTGCTTGCTCATGCGCATCACCTAACTTGGCCATCACGGCGGCGTTCACGTTTGCTGGCAGCAGCGAACTGACATCGCCGCCGAATGTGGCCACTTCCTTGATCAAACTCGACGAGAGGAACCGGTAGCGTTTGTCTGCCAGCAGCAGCACGGTTTCCAGCTGCGGCGACAGCACCTGGTTCATCTCCGCGATGTCCTGCTCGTAGTCGAGGTCCTTGCCGGAGCGCACGCCGCGCACCAGCACGGTGGCACCGATTTGCTGGGCGAACCGCACCGTCAGCATCGACGGCGCCGCGACCACTTCGACGTTAGCCAGGTCCGCCGTGGCTGCTTTGATCAGCGCCACTTTCTCCGCGCCGGTGAACAGCGGGCGCTTAGAGGTGTTGGTCATCACCGCGACCACGACCGTGTCGAACATCTTGGCCGCGCGGGTCACGGTATCGAGGTGACCATTGGTGAAGGGATCGAAACTCCCGGGAAAAATTGCTTTGACCATCTACTCTGCCTCGCTTTGCTTCAAAATCAGGACCTGAGCGACGCCGTAGGTCTGGCGGCGCACCTTTTCATAACCAGGAATCACGTCGGGATAAACCACGTCCATCCCCGTTTCAAACATCACCGTGCCTCCAGGGGCCAGCAGGTGCAGTTCCAAGATCAGCGCCATCTGGGCCAGCGCCTCCTGCTTGGCGTATGGCGGGTCGGCCATGATCAGGTCGAACTGCCGGCCCGCTTCGCCGAACGTTTTCAGCGCGCGGTCCACCGGACTTTTCAGCACCGTGAAGCGCTCTGGGTGTGGCAACTGGCCGACGTTTTCCTTGATCACCTTGATGGCCGGGTACGCCTTGTCGACCAATGTCGCTGAGGCCATGCCGCGTGACACGGCCTCGATGGCGAGAGCGCCGGTGCCGGCGTACAGGTCGAGGGCCGCGCCGCCGTCAAAATAAGGCCCAAGCATGTTGAACATGGACTCTTTGACCTTATCCGCTGTCGGTCGTGTATTTGCGCCGGGCACGGCGGCCAGGCGCCGGCCGCGAAATTCGCCGCTAATGACGCGCATCGCGATACCTCTTGGGCGCATCGTCGTCCTGGTCGTCCTCAAGGGCCGACAGGCTGGTGTCCCCGGAGTACTCGGTGGCGATGAACGGGCGCTGCGACTTTTCGACCGCCTTGACGAAGCGGAGTTTCTTGAGCTTGGCCATGGTGTCGTCGATTTTGTCCATATCCAGGTACAAATAGACATATTTCATGCGGCGCGACGCGTACAGAATCGTGCCGTAATGGCGCAGGGTCTTCATCTGTTTGAGTGAATACACCCAGACCACTAGGCCCTGGCGTTTGGTGACCTCAAGCATGCAATTCCTCCTCACAAAATCAGTTCTGCGCCAGCGGCTTCAGTTTGGCCAGCAGCTCGCCGGTTTCCACTAAGTCGCCAACACCGGCGTACAGGTGCGTGATGGTGCCGGCAAATGGCGCGTGCACCGTGGTTTCCATTTTCATGGCCGAGGTGACAAAAAGCGCGTCGCCCTTTTCGACCTGCTGGCCTTCCTTGACCTCGATGCCGACCAGCCGGCCGCCCATCGGCGCGCCAATCTGGTTCTGGTCGGTTGGTTCGGCCTGACGCTTCGTGGCCACTGTGTGCTGAGCGGATTCGTCCAGGATCTGGACCTCGCGCTTTTGCCCGTTGACCGTGAAGTACAAGGTGCGCTTGCCCGCCGCATCAGCCGGCGAAATGGCATCCAGCTGCATCACGACTTGCAGGCCAGGCCGCACGTCGACGCTGATGCGCTCGCCGATCCGCATCCCTTGGAAGTAGGTCTGGCTATCCAGCGCGGTGATGGGGCCGAACTTCAGGCGGTTTTTCAGGTAAGTCGTGTAGACTTCGGGGTACAAAATAGCAGACAGGACTTGCGCATCAGTCGGGTGCGGCAGGCCCTTTTCAATCAGCTGCTGGCGCACAGCGGTAAAGTCGACCGGCTCGGCCAACGCCCCGGGGCGCTGGGTCAGCGGCTTTTCCCCTTTGAGGATCTTGGCCTGCAATTGTTTTGGAAAACCGCCAACCGGCTGGCCGAGGTCGCCCTTGAAAAAGTCCACGACACTGGCCGGAAAATCAATGGTCTCGCCGTGATCCAGCACGTCCTGCGGGGTCAGGTGATTCTGCAGCATGAACAGCGCCATGTCGCCGACCACCTTGGACGACGGCGTAACCTTGACGATGTCGCCGAACATCTCGTTGACCTGCGCGTACATTTGCTTGACGGCCTCAAAGTCGGTGATGTCCATCGACTCGGCCTGCTGTTTCAGGTTGCTGTACTGGCCACCTGGCATTTGCACCGTGTAAATATCGGTCAAAGGCCCAGTCACGCCGTTGGCGAAGTCCTGGTAGTACGGGCGGACCTGTTCGAAGTACTGGTTCAGCTTCTCGGCGCCTTGGACATCCAAGTCCGGCTGCCGGTCGTTATTGGCCAGCGCGTAATACAGGCTCTCCATGCTCGGCTGGCTGGTCGTGCCGGAAAAGGCGGATTGAGCAACATCGACCACATCCACACCGGCGTTGACCGCCTGCACGTAAGTGGCCACCCCGTTGCCGGTGGTGTCATGCGTGTGCAGGTGAATCGGCACGTCGACCGCGTCCTTCAGCGCACTGACCAGCTCGTAAGCGGCCTCGGGCTTCAGCAGCCCGGCCATGTCCTTGATGGCCAAAATGTTGGCGCCGGCGTCGACCAGCTGCTTGGAAAGATCGACATAATAGGCCAGCGAGTACTTCGGGTGGCTGTCGGCCAAAATGTCACCGGTGTAGCACATCGTCCCTTCGGCCAGCTTGCCCGTCTCCCGCACCGCGTCGATCGAGTGTGTCAGCTGCGGCACCCAGTTCAGCGAGTCGAAAATGCGAAAGACATCGATGCCGCGGTTCGCCGCGACTTGGATGAATTTCTTAATGACGTTGTCTGGGTAGTTCTGGTAGCCAACCGCGTTGCTGCCGCGGAACAGCATCTGCAGCAGCGTGTGTGGCATGCGCTTGCGCAGCTGATCTAGCCGGATCCATGGCGATTCATTCAGGAAACGGTACGCGACATCAAACGTCGCCCCGCCCCACATTTCCGCGGAAAAAAGGTTCGGCAGCGCATTGCTGAAGTCCGAGGCGACCCGCAGCATGTCGCGCGTACGCATCCGCGTGGCAAACAGGCTTTGGTGCCCGTCGCGCAGCGTGGTGTCGGTCAGCAGTACCCGCTTTTGGGCGCCGAGCCACTTGGTCACGGCATCGGCGCCTTGGTCATGCAGCATGGCGACCAGGTCGGTTTGCGGCTGGGTCTTTTCGAACCGCGGCTGGTAGTCAAAATCTGCCAGCAACTTTTCGCGGTGCTGGTGCACTCCGGGGAAGCCGTTGACCGTGGTTTGGCCAATGTAAGTCATCAGCTGCGTGGTGCGACTTTCCACCGGGCGCAGCTTGAACAGCGAAGGCGTCTCATCGATGAAGGTGGTCGTCGCACTGCCAGAGCGGAATGTCGGTGTTTCCAAGACATTCAGCAAAAAGGCCAGGTTGGTCTTCACGCCGCTGATGCGAAATTCCTTCAGCGCGCGCGTCATTTTCGCCACGGCACCCAGAAACGAGCCGGAGTGAACGGAAGTTTTGACCAGCAGCGAATCGTAGTACGGGCTGACGACCGCGCCGGCATACGCGTTGCCAACATCCAGCCGCACGCCGTTACCGCCGGGACTACGGTAAGTCGTGATGGTCCCGGTGTCGGGCATGAAGTGGTTGCTCGGGTCTTCGGTCGTGATGCGGCACTGGATCGCCGCCCCGCGCGTGGTAATGTCTTTTTGCTGCGGGATGCCGATGTCTTTGAACAGGTCCTCGCCGGCGGCAATGCGCAGCTGTGCTTGGACGATGTCGACGTCGGTGATCAGCTCCGTGATGGTGTGCTCGACTTGCACCCGCGGGTTGACCTCGATGAAGTAGAACTGGTCCCCTTCCACCAAAAACTCGACGGTGGCGGCGTTGTCGTAATTCACACTCTTCATCAGCGCCACCGCGGCATCACAGATCTGCGCCCGGAGCGCAGGCGCCAGCCCGACCGCCGGCGCGATTTCGATCACCTTTTGGTTGCGGCGCTGCACCGAGCAGTCGCGCTCGAACAAATGGATCAGGTTGCCGTTGTGGTCGCCGAGAATTTGCACCTCGATGTGCTTAGCATCTTTCAGGTAGCGCTCAACATACATGCGATCGTCGCCAAAACTGGCCACGGCCTCGGACACGGCGTTCTGGTAGACGTCCTTGAGCTCTTTTTCGGAGTGGACAATGCGCATGCCCTTGCCGCCGCCACCAGACGCCGCCTTTAGCATGATCGGGAAGCCGTGCTTTTCGGTGAACGCGACGATCTCATTAAAATCGCGGGTCGGCTCGGTCATCCCCGGAATCGTCTGCAGGCCGGCCTTGACCGCCGCCCGCTTGGCAGCGACCTTATCGCCGAACATGTCCAGCAGCTCGGGCCGTGGGCCAACAAAAGTCAGCCCGGCCGCTTCAACGCGCCGCGCAAACTCGGCATTTTCCGACAGCAGCCCGTAACCGGGATGGATGGCGTCGGCCCCGGACTCCTTGGCGATGCGAATGATGTCTTCCATGTCGAGGTAGGCCTCGATTGGCCCCTTGCCGGCCCCGACCTGGTAGCTTTCCTGGGCCTTGAACCGGTGAATGGTCAGCTCGTCTTCCTTGGCGTAGATGCCAACGGTTTTGAGCCCCAACTCTTCGCTTGCCCGAAAGATCCGCACCGCGATCTCGCCGCGGTTAGCTACTAAGACTTTACGCATGTGCGTGCTTCCTTTCACTTGCTCTGTTTGCCGGCCTGTTTGCGGGCCAACGCCTGCTTATCCATCGCGGAAATATTGAGCATGACCCCCATCGCAATGCTGAGGACCAGCATCGAGGACCCGCCGTAAGAAACAAATGGCAGCGTGACCCCGGTGACTGGCAGCATGCCGGTGACCGCACCCACGTTGAACGTGGTCTGAATCAGCATCATGGTCGCAATGCCGTAACTGATCAGCGACCGGTACGCGCTTTTTGAGCGAATCCCGATGCGGTAAATGTGGGCGATCAGGTAATAAATCAGGCCAATCACGACCGCCGCGCCAACCAGCCCGAGTTCCTCGGCAATCACCGCCAAAATAAAGTCAGTGTACGGCTCAGGCAGGTAACCCAATTTTTGGGTGCCGTTGCCCAGGCCGACCCCAAACAGGCCGCCGTGATTGATGGCCAGCAGTGAATTGACGACCTGATTGCCAACCGTCTTGCTTTCCTGAAACGGATGAATGGCGGCCGTCAGGCGCTGAATCTGGTAGTGCTTGGTCAACCAGTGCGGCAGCTTGACGTTGGCGAAAACATAATACAGGCTGCCGACCAGCAGGGCCAGCCCGGCGAAGAATCCGGTGCCCCACCCCAGGGCAATGCCGCTGGCACACAGCATCATCAGCGTGATGCCGGTGATGATGATCGCGCCGCCGGTGTCCGGTTCGACCAGCACCAGGAAGATGCCCAGGCCCACCAGAATCAGCGGCTTAACCAGCTCTTTAATGGAAAAGTCGGGCCGCCGCATGTTGTCCTGGCGCTGGCTGAACATGTAAGCCAGGTAGAAAATGATGATCAGCTTGGCAAACTCGGTCGGCTGAATGTTGATCGGGCCAACCGGGATCCAGGCCGCCGCGCCGTTGACCGACCGGCCAACAAACAGCAGGTAAAACAGCCCGAGGAACAGGACCGCCCACAGCAGCAGCTGCACCCGCGGGTGGCGGAACACGCTGAGCTTGAAGTAGAAGAAAAACAGCGCCAGCAGCAAGCCGGCGATCACAAACAGGAGCTGTTTGATCATCACTGCGTTATCGGCCCAGTGATACTGGGTCTGAATCCAGTACGCGCTGGCCGAATAAACCATCACGACCCCAATCGCGCTCAGGACGAGGTACGGCACTAAAATTTTATAATCCAGGTAATGCAGCTTTTTCAGCAACGGGATCGCCCTTTCGCGGCAAAGTTGACATTATTATATCATAGCTGAAAGGCGCCGGGACCGGCAGTGGTCGGGCCGGCGGAAGACCGGGCCAAAATTCACGGACAAAACTTAAAATCAGGCAAGAGTCTTTCATTTTTCTCTCATAAAGTTGTTTCCTCTGGTTAAGAAAAGCGGTAGACTGGTTCCATATATTGCAATGAGGAGTGAATAATTTGGCAAAAGCAATCTCATTTGATCAGATCGATCAGTACCACAAGGACTTTGTCGACCAGCCTGGCGCCCAGGTGCTGGCCAAGGCCGTGCAAAATGTCGGCCCGCAGGCAGCCAGCCGCGGCACGCTGAACGACAAAGCCATTAAGCCCGCCTTTTCCATTGAGCTGGACACTGGTAAGGTCACCAACCAGAAGCAGTCCGGACGCTGCTGGATGTTTTCCGAGCTGAACACCATGCGCCATTTTGCCGGCGAAAAGTTCGGCATCAAGGACCTCGAGTTGTCCCAGGCCTACCTGGCTTTCTACGACCGCATCGAAAAGTCCAACCTGTTTCTCGAGCAGGTAATCGCCGACCCCACTGCCTCCCCGACCGAAGACCGCAAGCTGGCGACTTTGCTGCAGCAGCCCAACGGCGACGGCGGCCAGTTCGACAACGCCCCGGCGCTGATCGAGAAGTACGGCATTGTGCCCAAGTCGGTCATGCCTGAAACCTTCAACAGCTCCGCCACCGGTCAGCTCAACGCCGTGCTGAACCTCAAGCTCCGCAAAGCGGCCAACGAGCTCCAGCAGGCGGCCAAGGCCGGCAAGGATCAGGACGCGCTCGAAGCCATCAAGGACGACAACCTCAGTGCCATTTACCGCATTGTCGCTTACGCTTACGGCAACCCGCCAGCGACCTTCGACTTCGAGTACCGCGACGACAAAAAGAACTTCCACGCCGACCGCGGCCTGACGCCGAAGGAATTTTACGCCAAGTATGTTGGCTGGGACCTGGGCCAGCACGTCAACCTGGTTGCCGACCCACGCGACACCAAGCAGTACTTCCAAGCTTACAGCCTGCCAAGTCAAAACACCGTCGTTGGCGGGAGGCCGATCACCTTCGTGAATGTGCCAGCAGACCAGCTGGCACAAATGGCGATCAAGCAGCTGCAAACCGGCGAGGCCGTTTGGTTCGGCAATGACGTCGGCCAAGACGTCGACCGCGATACCGGGACGCTGACCGGCGGCCTGTATGACTACTCGACCCTCTTCGGCTTTGACATGAAGCTGGGAGTGGCCGACCGCTTCGCCACTCGGCAGGCCGAGGTTACCCACGCGATGACCCTCACCGGTGTCGACTTGGACGACAACGGCCAGCCGACCCGCTGGAAGGTCGAGAACTCCTGGGGTAAGGACCGCGGCAACGACGGCTATTACGTCGCCGACCAAAGCTGGTTCGAGCAGTACGCCTACGAAGTCGCGATTCGCAAGGACCTGCTGACGCCGGAGATTCTGGCCGCCACGCAAACCGAGCCGATTCCGCTGGACCCATGGGACGAATTGCACTAGAATGCACCACCGTTGTTACGAAAATGGTCGCTTCCACTGGGAGGCGACTATTTTTTCACGCAAAAAAACCTGCAGGTCCCCCCGCAGGCCAGTTAATTTTTAGTTAGTCGTTGCAGTCGTCTTCCAAGGCAAACGCGCGCGCCTTTTTCTGCTCTTCCAGGTACTGTTCCAGTGCGTACTTCACGACGGCAGAAACATCTCCGTCGAGCGTCTTCGCCTCTTCGGCTACCTGTGCGGCCAGATCAGCCGGCAGTGTGATCGTCATTTCTTGAGTTGCCATGATGAACCCCCATTCGCAGATTTCAAAGCCAACTCGGTAAGCGTAACACCATTTACCGCTGCCGTCACTCCGAAATAAGGCAGGCCTAAGGAGGTCCTTTCAATATCTAAGAAGGTTGAGTCTATACAACTCGGTCTTGTTTTTTCGGCAGCGCAACAAACAATCCAACTTCTGCATTGGTGACGTTGAATGCCTTCCTGCCAAAATAAGTCATAAAGCCTGAGAAATAAGGGATATCTTTAGTTCGACAACGTGAGCTTCAGAACACACTAGCTCGGCTCATCTAGACTTATTGTAATCAATCTGAAAAAGCGATATATTATCGGCGTATACAAAAATATGCTTTAAAAACGGTTGGCCAACCTACTAAAAGAGTTTTCTCGCTAGCATATTTGCATTTTAGTAACAAAATGCAAACGGACTGAGAAATGCTGCGTGGATTGACCTATTTCTTTACTCTTTTGACAGATTTTCGTGGTTTGTAACCAGCTGCAGCCAGCTTCTGAGCGAGAGAAACAACCGGAAAGAATAGTTCATTACACAAAGAAGGAAGTTTAATAGTTATGCAATCATTTAAAAAATTGTTGCAAAAAATGCCTCGCAAGTTATCACTTTGCCTATGGGCAATTATATTATTACTCGTCGCATTGGGCTTCACCTCTCTCGCCCAATTAATAACTACTCATACCTCTAATTATGACCGGGCAATTGATTTCTTTGGTAACTTTGGTGCCGCAGCTATTGCCGCATTATTTGTCGTCTATCAAGCCAGCCGCTCACACGAAGATGTTCAAGAGCAAATTGCTCATGAAAATAGAATTCAGCAGGCAACAGCCTCCAATAAAGTAAGACCAATGCTGTTTTTTTTACAAAAAACTTTCAAAGCTAAAGATGCTATCTCTAAAGTTCAGCCCGGTGATAGAATATTTATCATGTCGAAAGGGTTGGACGAACTCGAGGCGAGTGGAAAGTATGGCAACATTTCTGATTCGTCCGTATTTGTCAATTTTTTAAATAATTTTCATGAGGCGAGTGTCACTCTGTTTGAACTCAGACTATTCTATGGCGAGCCGGTCCATCACGTACGAATTAGCTTTAAAAACGGAACGGGAAAAAACAGCAGATTTTATATTCCATTCCTCGAGCCAGGCAAGAACAACATCATCATAAGCGGGGATATGCTTAAAGCTTTTAGCACTTATCAAGCGGAAAAAGCAACAAAAACAGGCAACACTAGTTATGGTAAGTTTGACAGCCCAGTGCCTTCAGAAACAGTTGTGAAAAAACTCATCTCAGATGATATCTTGGTTGAATTCGACACAGTTTTACATGAGCACGTAAAAATTACTTTCACCAAAAAAGACAAAGAACAAGATATGCCAAGCGATAATCCACATACAGAGGTCTCGAGTGACAGCCAGCACATTCAGCTATCTTACAATTTTGACAGCAGGGACACAGAAAAATTTATGAAGGAGCTGATTCAAAAACATCAGATTCCAAGAGAACATGATGTCACGGTTGTGCCTTATGATAAGAGTGATGAGGTTGAAATGAAATACACCTCTTATACGACGGTTTATGAAATTCCCACGAAGTTTCAGAACTAAACAAAATAGTCAGAATAAACTTACCCTGGCTTGAAAGAAGGTTCTCTAGCATGCAAGAGCGTCAATATACCAACCGCGGAGAATACGAAACCTACAAAATGGCAAAGTTACTGCAGACCCAGTATCCTGAAGACGGCATCAAAATTTACGCTAACCTGTTTCTCAGTCTCAATGATGGGGAGCCCAACCGGCAAATCGATCACCTGTTATTAAGTCACCGCGGTCTGTTTGTTCTTGAGACCAAGTACTGGACCGGCACCATTTATCACGAGATTACACTCGATCAACTCACTGAAGAATGTGCCGACTACTGGCCGATTGTCAAAGATTCATTGCCTAGCACCATCCGCCAACTAAAGCATTCTGATTTCTTTACGCTGGTTGCCAGACCTGATGAAGCACTCGAGGGCTATGCGAACTGGCACGACCCTGCTCAGCAAGTGAAGACCACGATGGCCAAACTGCATACTTTTCTGAAGGAGCACCTGGAGATTCCGCCATTTGTGCATGGTTTCGTACTATACGCGTACCCTCAGTCAGATGAAAACAAAATTTTCGATTTAAACGGCCGGCTTGACGGAGATGACGATACCAAGAATGACGATGCTGCGGAAATCACTGGTCACACAGCATCTGAACCAGATGGGTTCTCTAGTTTGGCCCGGTTTCGAGATTATTATGAGCACATGCCAAAAATGGTAATGCAGGCGTCTCGAACCACTGAGATTGCAAAATGTATCGAAGAAGAGATTATCAACTAACTGCACCACGATTCCGAAGGCAAGGAAAATAGACAAATAACAAGGCTGGTCCGAATTCTCTCGGACCAGCCTTGTTGCTTCTCAAGAGATTAATGTTGAGAAACCCGGTTGCACGCCAAGCCTGATTATCTTTGCTGTTAATCTGCAAATCGTGTAAGTATATTCGAGAATCGAACTAATCCGCCCATGTGGACAAAGCTCAGTAGATTGTTCCACAATTCAGAAACGGGAAAATCATGGCTCTAAGTCACGAATCTGATCGAGCAAGTCTTCAAAATGGTCGACCTGGCTCGCGTACTCGTCCAGCTCGCCACCGTACTGCTGGTTGAACCCTTCCAGCCCGTCGCCGGCGAAGGCAAACTCGTAGTTGTGAATGGTCTCGTACGTCTGGCTGAAATCCGCCAACAGCTCGTGGTGCTGACCGTCCAGCTGCAGTGCCATCTGGATCACGCGAAAATCGGTGTAGGCAAGTTCGAACTGCACGGCCCACCGACGCATGAACGGGTGCTGATTCTGAATGTGCGCCAAGTGATGGGTGGTGGTCCATTCCAGGTTATCGATACTGTTCTTCACGTCTAACATCTAAACCGCCCCTTTCGCGCCCACTTTACGCCCGGCCCGGCACTGAGGCAAACAATTCGCCTTGCCTGTATGTGGCAAGTCTTTCTTAGTTCCAGTTGACTGAGTTTGTAATGATAGGTTCTAGCCAATCGGATTTAGATGATTCGCCGCACTGGCCATTCGTGCAAATGAAGTAGCACTCAGCCCTTGGTGGCTTTTTTGGTGTTTAACGTGCAGCTTGCTTGGTGGGCAACAGTTCAATAATTAACATCGCCGTTGTCGCAAGCCCCACGATCAGAGACGAGACTCTCGCATTATTTGAAAAAATGAACACGCTCGAGACATTGATTGCATATAATACGGCAAAAACGATCCAACTCACACCCGCATCACGAAATCTGCGGATGGTAATTGCCATAGACGGTAAGAACAGAACAATCACAACGACTAACAAAATGAGTAACGCCGCAATCGATCCACCCAGAAAGTCCAGTACTCCGCTACTTGCCGAAAATTTCCCGCTATTGATCACTTTGAGTACATGCTGAACAACGACTGCGCCTACCGAAAAGAACAATATTAACCCAAAAATAATTTCAAAAAGCGTTGTCCACCAAAACTCTCGTCTACTACTTTTACCGACAAAGTTCACGTAGTTGGCAAAGAACGCTTTTATTGCCCGGAAACCACCAACGCCATAATACGAGTTGCGATTTTTACGGACAAGCGCGTCATCTAGGTGTTTCATAATATCTTTCCGAAATACTAAATATTGTTAATATCATAATCAATTGTTAACGAATATTTAGGCTAATTTTTGGCTGATGCAACTAACATTTTGTCTTGCCTACTGCTCAGCCACGGTCATGCGCCGCATCCCCAGCGCGGTCAACCCAAAGATTACAGCGAAGACCAAGAGCGCTGCTGCCACGATCAAAAACGGGTTCGCCTGAGCTGCCGGCAACGTCTGGGTCAGGGATCCACTGGCCAAGTGCCGGGTCAGCGCAGCAGCAGCACTGTCGGAAGGCGCAATTAACCGGCCAACCGGAAACCAGGCCAGCGCAACCGCAATGAACACCCCGCAAAGCGTCAAGGCTGCTGCCACCCGGTCCACCCGCTGCATCAGCACGTTGAAGAACATCCCAATGCCACCGAGTGAAGCAAACACCAGCACAATGAACAGCGCGTTGGCGACCCACGCAACCGGTGTGTACGTCCCCGAGTACCCAAGCTCCTTGATAAACAGCATCGGCACGCCGAAGATGGTCATGATCAGCCAGTCAAGGGCAAACCCGACCAAGCCATAGCACAGCCAGCCGGTCAGCTGCGTCCAAAACTGCTGCCAACGCGGAATGCCAAACTGAGCGGCCAGACGCAGCCATTTTGGGGTCAAGATCATGCTCGCTACGATGGTGAACATGCCAGTCGGCACGATCATGGTGTTGCCGAAGGGCTGATTCCAGTCCATCTTCGCGCCGACCATGGCGTTGATGCCGACCACAAAGAGAAAACTAAGCCCGAGCATCACCACGGCAAAGATGAGAAACGGTTTCGCCAGGTCCAGGAGCTGCATTTTTAACATGACACGTTTTTTCATGACTTTTCCCTCCTAAACCCGGTCGTTGAGTTCGGCGCGGCGGCCCAAGCGCGCCGCTAAATACCCAAAACCGACCGCCAGCACCGTGAAGATCAAGAGCAGGAGCAGCGGCTGAGGCGCCCCGTGCAGCGGCAGCCCAATCAGCGCCAGCAAGAACTGCAGCACGCCTGAATCGGTGGCCAGATCCGGCAGTGCCAGCATGATCAGGACCAAGGCCAACCCCGGCAAAACCATCAACCCATAGATGCCAAACACCAGCGCAAATCTCACTTTTCCGCTGAATGGCAGGCTAAGGAAACCGAGTGCAGCCCCAAGCGCCGAAAATGCCAAATACGCCATTAGCCGCAACAAGACGCTCATGAGTACCCCAGTTGGCCCAGTCAGGTGATAAACAGAAGCCAGAAAACTGCCCGTACCGTTGAACAGCGGAATGAGACTGACCAAGGTGACGAGCCCCGCCAGAACAGCGGAACAAGCCACCAGCCCGACTGCTGCGGTTTGCAGATAAAGCTTGCGACTGACGCCGTTTTGAAACGCCGACCCCAGCGCCCATGGCGTGGCAAAATAACCCAAAATTGCGGCGATATACAGGCCAATAAACTCGCCAGACCAGCCGTTGGCGTCAGACGTGTCGCCGAGAAAACTCATCACCACCAGCACGCCCCAGCCAAACAGGCCGCCAATCATAACGATACTCATCATCTGCAACTGCACTTTCAGCATCGCCTGAAATTTACTCGTCATCAGCGCCACCCCCATCGCGGGTCAGCTCCAGGTACATCTGCTGGAGATCCATCCCGCCGACTGTGACGCCTGCCGGCACCGGCTTTTCCAGTGGCGCATCCAAGGTGTAGGCGGTCAGCATGCCGCCCAGCGGCACTTCGCGCAGCGTGCACGTACCGCCGAGCCACTCATGAACCAGTGCCGTCGGACCGGTGACCACCCGGCCCTTGGCAGTCAGATCAGCGACATCCTCATCCAAGGTGATGGTCCCGCCATCCAGCACGAACACATGGGTGACCAGATTCTCGATTTCTTCGATTAGGTGGGACGCGATGATGAACGTCCGCGGCTTGCTGGCAAAGGTGTTAGCCAGCTCCTGGTAAAAAATCTCGCGGTTGTTGGCGTCAAGCCCCAGTACCGGCTCGTCCAGCATGACGAACTCGCACGGCACACACAGCGCGATGATCAGCTTGGCGATGGTGCGGTACCCGGTCGACAGCTTGCGGAACCGCTGGTGCGGATCCAGCCCAAAAGCCTTGACTAGGTGAGCGGCCAGCTCGTCATCGAAGCTCCCGTACATCTCCCGCGTCAGCGTGAACAGCTGCTCGATCCGGCTATCGCCTGGGTACAGCATCGCCGCGCTCATCAGGAAAATGCGATTTTGGGCGTCGCTGTTTTCGGTGACGTTTTTGCCGTTCAGGAGCACCTTGCCGGCCGTCGGGAAGAGGCGGTTATTGACGATTTTCATCAGCGTGCTCTTGCCCGCGCCGTTGCGGCCCAGCAAGCCATATAGCTGGCCGGCCTCCCATGTCATGTTGACGCCGCGCAGCACCTTTTTGGCGCCGAAGTTGCGCGTGACCTGCTTAAACTCTAACTTACTCATGCCCCATACCCCTCTTCCACTGCGGCGATCAGTTCCGCCTTGCTAATATCTAACGCCTTGGCGGCCGCAACCAGGTCCGCGATGCGCTCGGCGTAAAAATCGTGCTTGCGCTTCGCCTTGATCTTAGCCTGCGCCCCTGGCACCACGAACATGCCGATGCCCCGCCGCTTCTCGATCAGGCCCAAATCGACCAAAACATTCATCCCCTTGAGCACGGTGGCTGGATTGATGGCGTAGCTCTTCGCCACTTCAGTCGTCGACGGGATCTGCGTGTCCTCAGCGAACGCGCCGCTCAGAATCCCCGCCGTGAACTGATCGGCAATTTGCTGGTACAGCGGCACGACGCTGCTTGCATCGAATTTCATGGGCCGCCTCCTTCCGGTTATTTAGTTAATTAGTTGAGTAACTAACCTACGCTGTCAAGATACCCTCTTCACAACAAGAAGTCAACAAAAAAGTCGCCCAACGTTTTGGACGACTTTTGAATTTAAATTTTAATGCCGAAGGTCTGCAAGATCAGCCAGATGTTCAAAATGATCAAGACAATCGTGACAAACCACGCGGCGTATTTGACCCAGGCGCGGTTCTTGAACTCGCCCATCAGCTCCTCACTGGAGGTGTACGAGACCAGCGGCACGACCGCAAACGGCAGCGCCACTGACAGGAACACCTGCGAGAAAGTCAGCAGCCCTTCTATTTTGGCCTCGTTGCCCTTGTAGATAATGGCAAAAATCAGCACCGGGGTGACCGACAGCAGGCGAGTCAGCAGGCGCTGGGCCCACAGCGGCATTTTGAGGCGGATGAACCCTTCCATGATGATCTGGCCGGCCAAGGTGCCGGTGATGGTCGAGCTCTGCCCCGAAGCTAGCAGGGCCACGGCGAACAGCATCGACAGGACTGGGCTGGCGATCGCGCCGACGACCTTGCTGTCCTGCAAGGCGTTGAACAGATCGACGAAGCGGCCCAGGTCGGAATTGGTGCCAAAGAACAGCGCCGCCCCTAAAATCAGCAGCAGCGAGTTGACCACGAACGCGATACTCAGCTGAATGTTGGAATCGATGGTGCTGAAGCGAATGGCCCGGTGCACCGCCTTCGGATCCTTGCGGTCGACCGCGCGCGTTTGCGAGATAGACGACCCCAGGTACAGGTCGTGCGGCATGACGGTCGCCCCGACGATCCCCAAAGCCAGGTACAGCTCGGAGCGGTTCGTCAAAATGGTCGGCGACGGAATGTAGCCTTGCAGCATCTGCCCGACATCAGGCTGGGACAGCAGCACTTCGTACGTGAAGACCATCAGGATCACGGCGACCAGCACCGCGACAATAGCCTCAATTTTTCGAAACCCGAGGCGCATCAGCAGCAGCAGGATCAGCACGTCGGCCGATGTGACGATGATGCCGACGATCAGCGGGATCTTGAACAGCAGCTCCAGCGCGATCGCCGACCCGATGATCTCGGCCACATCGGTCGCCATGATGGCCAGCTCGGTGATGATCCATAAGATGAACCCAGTGACCTTGCCGGTACGCTCGCGGGTGAGCTGCGCCAGATCCTTGCCGGTGACGATACCCAGCCGGGCGGCCATTGCCTGCAGCAGCATCGCGGTCAAGCTCGAGATCAGGACCACTGTCAGCAGCGTGTACTTGAACTGCGCGCCCCCGGCGATCGAGGTGATCCAGTTGCCGGGATCCATGTAGCCGACCGCGATCAGGATCCCCGGTCCGGTGTAGGTCAGCAGGGTTTTCCAGAAACCGGCGTTCTTTGGGACCTCGATGCTGCCGTTGATTTCGTCCAAGCTTTTCGAGCCGGCCTCCTCTTCAGCGAACATGACTTGGTGCTCTTTGCGGGATGACTTTGCCATCACGCCACCTCCCCTTCTCAGGATTTCCCAAATACAGTCTACGTCTATGATAAAACCTCATATGTAAGTATAGCGATATTTTAGTCTTCCCGAAACCCCCAAATTTCCGCTCGTCACTTCTTTTTGAAAAAACCAAAAAGAACCATCACCACAGAGTTGTGATGACGGTTCGTGAACGACTCGGACAAGTTATTTCTTGTCGGTCGTGGCGATCTTCTTGCGCTTAGCGACCTTTTGACGCTCGCCAGTGTTCAAGATCTTTTTGCGCAAGCGAACACTCTTAGGTGTCACTTCGCAGAGCTCGTCGTCGTTCAAAAATTCGATCGACTCTTCGAGGCTCATGTTCTTCGGGGTCTTGATGGCCGCCGCGTGGTCTTTCCCGGCCGCACGGGTGTTGGTCAGGTTCTTCCCCTTCGTCGCGTTAACGGCGATATCGGTTTCGCGGTTGTTCATGCCGACAATCATGCCTTCGTACACTTCGGTGCCGGCGTCAACGAACAACTGCCCGCGTTCCTCAATGCTCTGCAAGGAGTAGGTGGTGGCCACGCCTGCGTTGATGGACACCAGCGCACCGTTGACCCGGCCAGGCGTCCAGTTGCGAACGACCGGCATGTACTTCTCGAACGTGTGGTTCATGATGCCGTAACCACCGGTCGAGGACAAGAATTCAGTCGAGTAACCGATCAGGCCACGCGATGGGGTCAGGAAGACCAGACGGGTCTGACCATTGCCCTCATCAGACATGTCCTGCATCTCACCCTTACGCTGAGACATCGCATCGATCACGGTGCCGGTGTACTTGCTTGGAATGTCGATCTGCACTTCTTCAAACGGCTCCATGGTCTGGCCGTCGATTTCGCGGTAAATGACTTCCGGGCGGCCGAGTTGAAGCTCAAAGCCGTCACGGCGCATTTCTTCGACCAGAATGGACAGGTGAAGTTCGCCACGGCCGGAAACCATCCAGGCGCCGGCTTTATCGGTGTCGTCAACTCGCAACGAGACGTCGGTCTGCAGCTGAGCCTTCAGACGGTCTTCGAGCTTGCGCGCGGTGACCTTGTCGCCTTCGCGGCCGGCAAACGGGGAATCGTTTTGCATGAACATCATTTGCAGAGTCGGCGGATCGATCCGCAGAATCGGCAGGGCTTCCGGATGGTCAGCGGCGGCAACGGTTTCGCCGACGTAGATGTCATCCATCCCGGACACGGCAATCAGATCACCGGACTTGGCCGTCTGGATCTCGACCCGCTTGAGGCCGAAGAACCCAAACATCTTGGTGACGCGGAAGTTCTTGTGAGAACCATCCAGCTTCATGACCGTGACGTTATCGCCAACGGAAATCGTGCCGCGGAACACGCGGCCGATCCCGATACGGCCCACGTAGTCGTTGTAGTCCAGCATGGAAACCTGGAACTGCAGCGGTTCGTCGGAAGTGTCTTCCGGGGCCGGAATGGTCTTGAGAATGGTGTCAAACAGCGGCTTCATGGTGTGTTCCTGGTTGGCCGGGTCGTCCGAGTAGCTGGAGGTCCCGTTCAACGCTGATGCATACACGATTGGGAATTCGAGCTGGTCTTCGTCAGCGCCGAGTTCGATGAATAATTCAAGGACTTCGTCAACGACTTCAGCAGGACGCGCACCGGGCCGGTCGATCTTGTTGATGACCACGATTGGGGTCAGGTGCTGCTCGAGGGCCTTTTTCAAAACGAAGCGGGTCTGCGGCATGGTGCCTTCGAACGCGTCAACGACCAAGAGGACCCCGTCGACCATTTTCATGATCCGTTCCACTTCGCCACCGAAGTCCGCGTGCCCTGGGGTGTCCACGATGTTGATGGTGGTGTCCCCATATTTAACGGCCGTGTTCTTCGACAGAATGGTGATGCCGCGTTCCTTTTCGATCGCGTTGGAATCAAGCGCGCGGTCCCCGATCTGCATGTGTTCCGGCAAGGTGTCGGACTGCTTTAACATTTCGTTGACCAGGGTGGTCTTACCGTGGTCGACGTGGGCAATGATCGCAATGTTGCGAATATCGTCGCGAGTCTTCAAATTAATTAACTTCCTTTCAGAATGGCCTTGTGTGGCTGCAAAATGCCAACCAACTCGGCGCTGGTTCTGGCATAAAAAAACATGCCTCTTCTGAGACAGTCTTCGAAATAAGAGTATAGCACAAACCACGCGCCTCGGATACCTTTTCTGAAAAGTCATGCGAGGCTTTCGTGAAAATTACTTGGCAGGCATCTGGTGCAGAATCTCCGCGTGCGCCTGCGGCATGGCGGCCACCACCACGTCGGCCTTGAGCAGATCGATTGCCGACCCGTTTGGCCGCGTGCACTTGAGCCCGAACCCGGTCCCAATCGCCATGCCGGCGGCGATGTCCCAGGGCTGCAGGTACGACACATACCCCACCAGCTGGCCCAGGGCGATGGCTTTAAACTCCATGCCGGCGGACCCGGAGATCCGCGCGCCGGAGCTGGCCAGCGCGATGTCGCCGAGATTCAAATAGTTGTGAATCGTCATCGGCCCGCTGGCGCCCAGCAGACCATCTTTTAGCAAGCGGTCAAGCGGCAGGCTGACCGGCTGGCCATTCAGCATTGGCGGCAGGTTTGGCCCGCCGGTGACCAGCTCGTTGCGCATGACGTCCAGGATGGCCCCGTACAGCGGCACGCCATCTTGGTACACGCCAATCATCACGGCGAAATTGGCCCGCTGCTTGACGAAGTTCATGGTGCCATCGATCGGGTCGACAAAAAAGACCAGACCGGCCATGTCAGCAACTTTCGCCGCAGTGCCTTCCTCGGCTTCGATTTTTGCTTCCGGATACGCGGTGCGAATCTTCGCAACCAGAAACTGCTGACTTGCCGCGTCGACATTGGTGACCAGGTCATTGCGACCGGTTTTGGTTGCCACGTTGACTGGTGTTTGCATCGCCGTGAGGATCCGCGTGCGGTCTTCGGTCAGCCAGGCTTCAATGTTTGCTGCGAGCGCCTCGAGCATCATGGGCTGCCTCCTTTACGCGCACGCGACCGTCAGTGGTCGCCTGCGCCGCCTTCATCACGCGGTAAATCGAGTAGCCAGAGGCCTGTTCAAACTCCCGGCCCAGCCGCCGCTCGGTGCCCTTGTCCGGCACCACCTCTTTGAACCCGGCGTAAGCGGCCAGCAAATTGGCGCGGTCGACCCCTTTTTCATAGGCGTCTTCCACTAATGTGTAAAGTGTGGTGACTTTGATCATCTCGCTTTTGGACCAATCCAGGTCCAGCGGGTATTCATAATTGGCTTCCAAATTTAGTTCTCTCCTGCTTCGATCGCGGCAATTTGCGCGGATAGGCGAGTCAGCGCTTCGGCCAAGCTTTGCTGCTCAGCCTCAGACCCGGTGACGCTCGCCACCGCGGTGATGCCGCGTCGATCGATTTGAACCGGCCGCGAGTAGACCAGCGGCTGGTCGCCTTTATCGTAGCGCACGGCCACCGGCGCAATCAAGGCAGAGCCAGCGTTGGCCGCCAGCAGCCGCTCGACCAGGCCGCACAAACTGTGACCGTCTGCCGCCTTCGCGTACGCCTGGCAGGCCGTCAGCACGCGCGTCATGATGCCGGACGCGTCGTCTGCGTCTTGCAGCAGCGTCATCACCGCAGTCGCGCCAATGTAGGCCCGACTCCACAGCAAGGTGAAGTCCGGCTGGGTGCCGATCACATACGCCGTGACCGCACCTGCCGGGACGTCAAACTCGCGCGCCAGGCTGTGCTCAAAGCAGCGGGTCAGCCCCATCGTGCCCAGTCCCATCACCGCGTCTGCCTTTAAGCCGGAGAAGCGCTGCGCAAAATGGGTGCACAGCTCGCTTTCTTGGGTCGCCACCAGCAGGCGGCCGCTGAACCCGGCGCCCATCGCCGCCTTCAACTCGCGCCGCATGCCGGCCAGATTGGCTGCCTGCACCGTTTCTGCCGCCCCTTCGGCAAAATCGGTGATGATCAGCACATCCGCATCGGCCAGCTGCTTGGGCGTGGCCTTTTGAAACGCGTTCTCGCTCACCGCGGCCAGCGCAATTAGGCCATCCAGCCCCACATGTTCGGTCGCCGGTGTGTCCAGTAAAACCGCCAGCGGCAGCCGGCTTTGAATCAGTTTGGCGGCAATGTCTTGCGTCGCGCTGGTGTCCCCACAAACCACTACTTTTTGCATAACTTACCCTCCAAGTCTCTTAAGGTAATATTAAACAATTGCAGTGCGATAAGACGATACAGTTTCATGTCAAAACGTGGACACTGGATCGTGGACAGTGGCAGGCGTGTCTAACTGAGGAACACGCGCAGTTTTCAGGAGAGATGCTGGTCCCTGAACTAGTGGACCATCGCACTTTCCCCACCGAAATGCCACTGTACATCTAAAAGTTTCGGAAAAATTCTTGCATAATGTTTATTAGATGTTATTGTTAAAACAACAGGTTAATTACAAAAAAACATCAGGCCATGTCAGTCAATCATTCTACCAGGAGGCTCAATCCATGAAATATCTCATCACTGGCGCTACAGGACATCTCGGTCGCAAAGTCATCGATCAGTTGGTCGCTCTGGTCGGCGCGTCCGCATTAACCGCGGCTGTACACACCCCAGCAAAAGCCACTGCCCTGAGCGAGCGAGGAATCAACACGGTCGTTCTGGATTACCTCAACGTCGAGACCATGCGTCAGGCTTTCTCTGGTCAAGACGTCGTCCTCTATATTCCCAGCAAAACCTACGATGTCTTACAGCGAATCACCGAATTTGAAAACTCAATCAAGGCGCTCGAACTCGCGAAGGTGCCATCTGTCGTGTTCGTCAGTTTTTATGCCGACCAGGAGAATAATCCTTTTAGAATGTCACCATACTACGCCTACGCTCCACGCAGGCTAGCCACCAGCGGCCTCCAGTATGCGGTCGCGAAAAACTCGCTGTACGCCGATCCGCTCGTGCCTTATCTGCCGGAGTTGATCGAGCGCCAGGCGTTGATCTATCCCGTCGGCAATCAGGCGATGAGTTTTATCACCCAGGACGACAGCGCCAAGGCAATTGCCACCTTGGCCGTAAAGCCGGAATTGCGCGACGCTGGCCAAATATACACGCTGACCCAGGAAAAAGCCCTGACCATGCCAGAACTAGGACGGATCATGACCAAAGTCACCGGTCATGAAATTGGCTATAAACCCGTGACCACGGCAGAATTCGGCCGCATTTATGCGGCGGAAGGCGATGGTGAAGAACTCGCCAGCATGTATGCCGCCGGCGCCTTGGGTCTGTTCGACCAGGCCACCAACGATTTTTCGAAGATCACTGGCGAAAAGCCTGAGAGCATGTCGGCCTTCCTGAAGCGCAGCTACCGCCCAGAAGCGTAAGCCTCCTGGTTTCCTTGCCCCAGCATCGGGTGGGGAACACCGTCACTGGCGCCGCCATTCTGAAAGCAGGATACACGATGAAATTTTCCCATAAACTCAGTGATGCCCTCCACATTTTGGCGTACGTCCAGATTTATGCTGGCGGCGACCTATCCAGTGCTGCGATTGCCGCAAGCGTGGAAGCCAACCAAAGCATGGTGCGGCAAATGATGTCTAAACTAGTCAAGGCCGGCCTGCTCAATAGCCAACCTGGCAAGGTCGCAGTGAGCCTGGCTAAGTCCCCTGAAAACATCACTCTGCTCGACGTTTATCTGGCTGTTGAGGACAATCAAAACCTGTTACACATCGATGATAAAACCAACCCATTGTGCATTGTTGGTGGCAATATTCAAGACACCCTGAATGTCGTATACGCCAACATTCAACGCGATACTGAAGCCAGCATGGCCAAGCACACGTTGGCAGAGATAATCGCCGACATTCTGGTTCGCCAGGACGCCAAATACTAACTCAAAAGCGTATTGATGATGAGCTTAAGACTCTCACCAATGCGCTTTTTGTGTGGGGTAAACTGAAGGCTTGGTTGACTCCTGTGTACCCGCTTGCTGCCGAACTTGCGCGCCGGATGAGCCCCATCGGCTCTCCACGCCCAGCAGGAAAGCGCAAAAATACCGCCCATCGAATGATGGGCGGTATGCATTTCATTTTCAATTAAACTGAGGGTCGGGGCGACGTGACTGGGTCCTGGTTGTACCGGAACGCGGTCGCTTTGACCGCACTCACGTCACTTTTAACCAGGGAAGCCCGACCCGCAACCTGCGGGATCAGGGCCAAGTCGTCGTGAACCTGCTTGACTTTAATTTCAACTTGCTGAATCAACTTGCTTGCGCTGATCACGCGGCCTAACCGGATGATGGTGCACTTGATGCCAGTCAGCAGCGCTTGGAAAATCGCGACTACTGGCAGCCCGCTTTTAACGGCGAAAATCTCGTTGGCCATCTTCGCGATGTACCGCTGATCGCCCACGGCCAGCACCCGCGCCTGAACGTCTTCATTGACGCGGCTGCCCGCCAAGGCAACCCCTTGCGGCATCGTCTTGCCGGTGAGCGTCAGGATTACCTGCAACCAGCGGCTTGGCGTAGCAGAAGCAGTGGTCGCCACATCCGTCGCCAGCAGCGTGCCGGCCGGGATCTTGACGATATCACCGGCAACTAAACCAGCAAGCGTCGTGCCCCGAACCAACCCGTCGCGCACCACCAGAACCTGGCGGTTGCCATTGAAGTTGGTCAGCCAGCGGCAAAATGCGGCGTGCACCGCGTAGCCGCCCATCACCAGCAGCGCCGTGAGCGCCAAACCGAGCCAAACCCGGTCAAGCAGCACGTCGCTGAGCACACCCAAGCCAGCGCTGAGCATGGCAATTAGGCGCAGTGGGAACGTGGAACGAAGTGGCGTCGCAACAGTGCGCAAGTTGAACTGCATCTTGTTGACCTGAGTCGTGCTCAGGCCAGAATATTCTTGCATAAACATCGTGTTCTCCTCTCTTCCCAGAGAGGGCTTGCGATGCGCCTATTTACTTATATATCGAACTAAGTGGTGGCACAATGACAAACCTTCCGGGATCCGCACTGTCCGGACTACCGCCACCGTCAATCGCTGTTTGTTTCATTGCGCTCACCACCTTTCAGTTGACTTGCCGTTGTGCTCGCGGTTTCCACCCGCGTTTTTTCTCATCTAGAATAGAAAAAAGCGCACACCGATTGAGTATGCGCGATTTGCATCCCAATCGTTTAGTTTTAGCACTATACGCCTAGAAAAGTTCTCAGCTGCATTAGCGCGGGCCTTTGTAGACAGGCGCAGTTGACTCATTGGCATCTCTGGATGTTTCTGAGCAGCAGCATTGTTCGTATAGGAGCCTCACCTAACGGAAAGCACCATATTTGTTTACAAGCCTAATTCTACTTACTTTTGCCTTGCCTGTCAACCGCCAGACCCTGGTACATCAGCCTTGATGAGCATTTTCTCATTTTGAGCGCGACACCAACAGAATTCGCCAAACACCCCTGCCCGCCCTCATTTGCGCGTTTTGCTTGCCTGCCAGTTGTGCTAAAGTAAAAAGGAATCGATTTGAAGTGGAGGCGTTACGCTTGTATCTAATGAAAGACATTACCCGAGACGGCGACCCCGTCCTGCGCGCGCGGGCGAAGAAGGTCAAGTTTCCGCTGTCCGATGAGGATAAGCAGCTGGCCCATGACCTGATGGAATACCTGGTCATCAGCCAAGACGAAGAAGAAAACAAGAAGTATCAGCTGCGGCCCGGCGTTGGCCTGGCTGCCCCGCAGGTCGGCGTGTCCGAGTGCATGGCCGCCGTGCTGGTCCCCGGTCCGGACAACGAGATTTTGTTCAAGGAAGTGTTGGTCAACCCGGTGATTATCTCGAACTCCGTGCAAGACGCCGCCCTTTCCGAAGGTGAAGGCTGCCTGTCCGTCGACAAGGACATCGAAGGCTACGTGGTGCGCCACGACCGCGTCACCATCCGCTATCAGAACCTGGATGGCGAAACCAAGAAGGTGCGCCTGAAGAACTACCCGGCGATCGTCTGCCAGCACGAAATCGACCACCTCAACGGGATTTTGTTCTACGATCACATTAATAAGAAGACGCCGTTCAAAATGGACCCTGAGGGCATTTTGATCGACTAAACCCAAAAGCGTCTCTGGTGCGGCGGCAAGCCTGACTTGCCGCGCGCCCATCAGAGACGCTTTTTTACACTCGCTGAATGTCCTGCAGGTACGCAATCGTTGGGGCATTCGTGACAAAGGCGACATCGAAGTGTGTCTTGCCGTCCCGCTCCCAAAAATCGGTAATCACAAACGCCGGATAGCGCGGATCGGAGCTGGCGATGTGCTGATCCTCCGCCGTGTCGCGCAGCTGATTTTGAAGCCGGTCGCGCGTGATCTTGATTTTCGGGGTGTCCGTCTCGTATTCAAAGCCCATAATGCCGTGGCCCCACACATCGGCGACCGCATCCGAGTGCAGCGGGTTATCAAACGGCCAGTGCAGGACCGTCAACACCTCCGCCACCACCTGGTCGGTCAGCTGCTGACTGTGCCGCACGAACAGGCGCAGCGCGCGCCGCCGCCTGGCGATGCGGAGCCAAATGACGCCGGCTAAGACCACGCCGACCGCAAGAATTGCAAGCAACCAGTACATGGTCTCGCCTCCTTTGCGTTCATTATACCGCTTTAAAGCCCGCGGCGCCGCTGGCAGCTGGTGGCGCAAGCGCCCCTTATATGCTAAACTATCTATAACTGTTGAGTTTTCAACATTTGACCGGCAAAATTTGCGAAGATCCTCAGCCTGAGGCCATTTTCGCGTGCAAAGGAGTTTTATTTATGATCTATAAAGTATTGTACCAACCGGACAAGATCCGCAATCCGCGGCGGGAAACCACCCAGACCCTTTACATGGAGGCCGAATCTGCGGCCGCTGCGCGTGCTGCTGTCGAACAGCACACGGACTACAACATTGAGCTTGTGCAGGAGCTCACCGGCAACTTTTTGGAATACGAACAGAAGTCGCCGAACTACAAGCTGACGGAGTTCTAATTATGGATCTAAACATAAAGAAAGATGAAGTCGCAGTCTTTGCCATTGGCGGTCTCGGTGAGATCGGCAAAAACATGTACGGCGTCCAATACAAGGATGAGATCGTCGTGATCGACAACGGCATCAAGTTCCCCGAAGACGACCTGCTGGGCATTGACTACGTGATTTCTGACTACTCGTACCTGGTTGAGCACAAGGACATGATCGATGCCCTGGTCATCACCCACGGGCACGAAGATCACATCGGCGGCATTCCCTACTTCCTGCGCGAAGTGCCGAATGTGCCTGTTTACGCCCCACCGCTGGCAGCGGCCTTGATCCGCGGCAAGCTCGAAGAACACGGCCTGCTGCGTTCGACCGAGCTGCACGAAATCAAGGAAGAAGACGTCCTGAAGTTCAAGAATCTTTGGGTCGACTTCTTCCGCACCACCCACAGTATCCCTGATACCCTGGGCGTGGCAGTTCATACACCGTATGGGGCAATCGTTGAAACCGGGGACTACAAGTTTGACTTGACCCCAGTTGGCGACCAGCCAGCGCCGAACCTGCAACGTATGGCCAAACTTGGCGAAGAAGGCGTGCTGCTTTTAATGAGCGACTCGACCAACGCCGAGATCCCGAACTTCACCAAGTCGGAACGATTCGTGGGGCGGTCAATCCGCCACATTTTCGATGACATCGAAGGCCGCATTATTTTCGCCACCTTCGCGTCGAACATCTCGCGGATGGAGCAAGCCATTCAGGCGGCGCGTGAGCACGGCCGCAAAATCGCCGTCTTCGGCCGGTCGATGGAAACCGCGCTGGTCAATGGCCGCGAACTGGGTTACCTCGACGTCACCGACGACGAACTGATCGACCCGCACGAGCTGAACAAGATGCCCGCCGAAAAGGTCATGATCCTCTGCACCGGCTCGCAAGGCGAACCAATGGCCGCCCTGTCCCGGATCGCCAACGGCACACACCGGCAGATCACGATCCAGCCTGGCGACACCGTCGTCTTCTCCTCTAACCCGATCCCTGGCAACACGGTTTCCGTGAACCACGTGATCAACGAGCTGGAAGAAGCCGGCGCGACCGTCATTCACGGCAAGGTCAACAACGTCCACACCTCTGGTCACGGCGGCCAGGAGGAACAAAAGCTGATGCTGCGGCTGATGAAGCCGAAGTACTTCATGCCGATCCATGGTGAATACCGGATGCTCAAGATCCACACCGAGTTGGCGCAGGAGTGCCACGTCCCGGCAGAAAACTGCTTCATCATGGACAACGGCGACGTGCTGGCGCTGACGGCGGACACCTGCCATCGCGCCGGGCACTTCCCGGCCGGCGACGTCTATGTTGACGGCAATGGCGTCGGCGACATCGGCAACGCGGTCATCCGCGATCGCCGCATGCTCTCCGAAGAAGGCTTGGTCGTGGTCGTGGCCACGATCAACATGCAAAAACAGGCCGTGTTTGCTGGCCCGGACCTGCTTTCCCGCGGGTTCATCTACATGCGCGAATCCGGTGAGCTGATCAATCAAGCGCAGCACCGCGTCTACCGCACGATCAAGAACACATTCAAGGAAAACGAGAAGGTCACCGAAGGCATGCTCAAGGATGCGATTACGTCAAACCTGCAGGAATTCCTGTTTGATAAGACCGAGCGTCACCCTGTGATCCTGCCAATGCTGATCACCTTATAAAATCGGCTCTTCGTCAAGTGAAGTTGAACATAATTTATGAGAGTATCTAGACCTTAATTGGTCTAGGTACTCTTTTTTTAAGCCGCCAGGTTGTGGGCTTTGGGGTTAAACCAGACACGCTCAAGGAAAATACGGTTGAT